>CAZLZM010000005.1:0-23094 GCA_964563995.1 uncultured Nitrosopumilales archaeon | reverse complement strand
GGGGTAGCTCACAGGTATGGTATAGTGGATGAGTGAATTAGGATATGACCAAGGATAAAGGGGATAAAGGTAAGCAGCATAGAGTAGAGACCCAAAGAGAGAGGAGGAGGAAGGTTAAAGAATCACTCTTATCATTAGGTAAGAAGATATACTACGATCTTGATAATGGTATATTCCCTGAAGTACATATACCAAGCAGATCAGTAAGTAATATAGTGTATGATGAGAGGCTAAGACAATACGTACTAGGAAAAGCAAAGATAACTAGATCATCAAAGAATATAAGACACATTAGATCCTTTACACAACTCGTATGGCTTGCCTTCTTCGTTGATAAGTTAGTTAATGAAGGTAAGACATCTACTCTTAGGGACGTTTATTACTCTAGTCAAGCATTTAGTATGGACTTTGAGGATCAGGCAGAGTCTGATCATATAATAACCGATCTAGAGGCACTTTTAGGCTTTGCTAGAGAGGATTTTAATATATATCCAGAGGAGAGGAGTAGTATATTTGGTGATCTAACCATAGAGTATACAGTTAGAGGCTATGAGGGAAGGAGGCTTAATCTATCAGACCATCCAGATGGTTATCTCATCGGTCCTAGTTTGAGCAGTGCAGAGTTCATAGATACAAGTGCTGAGTTAGTTATTGCAGTTGAGAAGGGTGGTATATTCACAAGGTTCGTTGAAGAGAATGTACATAAGAGGTTCAAGGCAATAATAGTAGATACTGCTGGACAGGCACCTAGAGCAACTAGATACTTACTTAGAAGGTTAAACAAGGAGTTAAAGCTACCAGTTTACATGCTTACAGATGGGGATGTATATGGAGAGCATATAGCGATGGTTATCAAGTCTGGCTCTGCTAATGCTGCGCACCTAAGGGATTTAACTGTACCAGATGCAAAATGGATAGGAGTATGGGCTAGTGATATACAGAAGTATAAACTGCCTACAGATCCAATGACTGAGCATGATATAAAGAGATGCTATGAACTAAAGCAAGATCCAAGATACCAATCAGATATATGGAAGAGAGAGTTAGAGTTGTTCATGAGGATGAAGCGTAAGAGTGAATTAGAGGCATTCGCAAAGTATGGATTAACTAAGATAACTGATGATTATCTACCCGAGAAGTTAGAAGAGGCAAAGAGTCTGTAATAGTTACTTTTTATTAAAAAATGAAGAGAAGATCTGAGGTGATTAGTCAAGCTTAAACATTGTTACCCTTGTAATAATTCATTAACATTATACCTTCTGGGTACTCCAACAAACTGGTCTGATTATATTAACATATTAGATCAACTTCTTTATCCTAAGTGTTAGTATGCCATTCTTGTAACGAAATTCTGCTATACCCATATCCTCATCAACATCAAGTTGTATAACCTTTGAAAAATTCTGCCCCCCATTTATGTAAAGCATACCATTTATAAGCCTAGCATTAACCATCTCTTCAGGTCCTGGGACTTCTGCAACGAATATTATCTCATTCTCTCCTCTTATTAGATCGTAGACCCAGTCCTTCTGCTGTTCTATCTTGCTTGGTATAGGCTTTACCTCTTCAACATTGAATACTCTTCTAAGGTGTATTGTCCAGTATGCTATGAATGGTGATGATATACCAAGCATTATGAAGCCTATATAAGGATTCTCAGTTCTAGTTAGTATAGCATACATGATACCAAAGAAGAGTAATGCTAAAAGTATTATAATGAATCCAGCATTCTTGTTGTATCCTCCATAGTATTTATAGTTTGGTATCCTTCCCATCTTATTTAATTATTGATATCATGTTATATCTACTTTATGGCTTTGATAATAGTATAAGGGTTTTACTAAAATCAATATACTACAAGTTCGAGAATAGATAGAATCAAGTATTACATAGTTAAGTTTTATACTATAGTAAAAGCAGTGATATCATGCTATTCAATAGATCGTTGGTAGATAAGATATTATCTGGCAGGAAGGTTGAGACTAGAAGGATATGGAAGAGGTGTATGGTTAAAGAGAATAGAATATATGCAGCAAAGACAGATTACAGTAAGGATAGTGTATTTGCTTATCTATACATAAAGTATGTTAGAAGAGAGAGGCTATGCGATATGGATGATCATAGTGCCATGCTAGAAGGCTTCTTATCCTTGGATGAGTTCAAGGATGTATGGATAAAATGCTATGGCTCATGGAACCCTATGCAAGAGGTTTATGTAATAGGATTTACTACTGTAATACCTGTGTACAATAAAATCATTAGAGGTAAGAGTTAAATATAAATAAATAAATAAATAGAAGAGATATAATAACTGAAAATAAATTAGATATTAAAATAATTAATTAATAAATATATAGATAGTTGTTATTAATGCTAATTGTTCTGCAATGATATGTTATTTACTGTTACTCTTACTGCTATCTTTCTCAGTTATTACATTATTAATAATACATTTATGAGAGCTAAAATGTAATGCGCAGAAATCCTTACCACAATTATAACAGTGCCATTTACCAAGGGTATAGCATATAGAGCATACAGCGACTGGTCTATTATAATCTATGTAACGTGACCTACTCTTCATACTTACGCTTAAACCTCTATTCTTCAGGGTTATGCGTATAAGCATCTAACCCTATTACCTTTCCTGTACTCATATACGTATCCTTATCCAATATTACATTTACACATAACATATATTTAAATATTCATGTGTATGCCTTACTTGTATGCTAAGCCAGGATAAGATAATAGCAGAGATAACTGTTATAGGACCAGATAGAAAAGGTATAGTTGCACGTGTAACAAACTACATATTCGAGAACCAAGGTAACATAGAGAAGATAAATCAGAATGTTATAAGGGGTCTATTTGGTATGCAGTTACAGGCATCACTTAATGGTGTAGATAAAGAGAAGTTCGTTAAAGGTTTAAGGAGAGTATGTAAGGAACTAGGCATGGATGTTAAGGTACACTTCGATGAACCTGATAGGTTAAAGAACATGGCTATACTTGTAAGCAAGGAACCTCACTGTTTAGAGGCTTTACTTGATGCTAAGTATAAAGGTAAGATAAAGGTGAGTATTCCTGTAGTTATAGGGAGTGAAAACACACTTAAGCATATTGCATTAAAGTATAATATACCATTCGTTCATGTTAACCATAAGGATCAGGTTAGTGCAGAGGCTAGGATCTTAAGGCTGTTAGAGAAGCATAATGTAGACTTCATAGTACTAGCGAGGTATATGCGTATCTTAAGCCCAAACTTTGTATGGCGTTACCCTAATAGGATAATAAATATACATCCATCGTTACTTCCTGCCTTTCCTGGGGCATATGCTTACTTACAAGCATATGAACGGGGTACCCAGATAATAGGTTGTACAGCACACTTTGTAACGGAGGAGTTGGATGCAGGTCCCATAATATGGCAAGAAGCTTTTAGGGTCTCTTCAAATGATAGTCTAGAGAGTATAAAGAGGAAGGGGCAAGAGTTAGAAGCTAAGGCATTACTAAAGGCAATAGAGCTTTACTTGGATAACAGGTTGGAGGTTTATTGGGGTAAGGTGTACATAAAGGATTATAACAAGAACGATGATAGTAAGCAGAATTTAATATGATATAATTAAAAGTATGCAATTATCGTCTATCAATGAGCATGCTTTATGACTTAATAATAGTTACTCGTTGCTTCTAATAGTAGTGTTACCCTTTAAGTTTATGATACTCCCTTTATAATCTCCAAACCAGACAGTTATTTGCTGGAATGGTATCTCTATACCGTTAGCATCTAGAGCTTCCTTTATGTTCTTTATAATCTCTGCCCTAACGTTAAAGAACTCTTTTGTAGGTACCCAACACCATACATTCACTCTAATACCTGAACTACCTAGCTCCCATGCCATGATAGTAGGTTCAGGAACTGCTAATACTCTAGGATCGTTATCAACAACATCTTTTATGATATCTTTAACCTTGTCTATGCTCTCTTTGTATGCTATATCTACTGTAACCTCAACCCTTCTTGCAATGTTCCTACTGAAGTTCCTAACTTGAGAGGTGAATATCTTCTCATTTGGTATCCTTACATAAACCCCATCGAACCTCCTCAAGACTATTGAGAATGCTGTTATATCAGTAACAACCCCAGAGGTGTTCATATCTGCAACCTCTATCGCATCACCTATTCTGAACGCTCTATCTATCTGCATGAATAAGCCAGAGAATAGGTTTGCTACTGTAGATTGTACGGCAAAGCCTATTATTATGCCTGCTATGCCTCCAGCAAGTAGTACACCAGTTAACTCTACTCCTAGGTTACCAATTGCAGATATAATAGCAATAGCTATTATAACCCAGAATACTACCTTGCTTGCTATTATAGATGCTTGAGGTATATACTTGCTTAAGAAGTAGTTTACTGCTATCCTTGCTATCCTAGCAATGATTATACCACCAACTAGTATAGCTATTGATATTAGTAATCTAAGTAACTCTATCTCAGTGCCGAGTATGTTTATAGACCCTAATGCAAGTTCTCCTACCATTAGAAGCCCAACTCCATTGTGTATGTCCTATTTGAAACAGCTGGATTTATGCTTGTCTTAGCATATCTATACTCTGTTTTCTCTTCAACCTTAACCTCTATTATATCATTATTCTTAATACCTTGCTTTATCGTAGCACTAACTGTATCGAGTAAAGCATCTGTACCATCATACCATAGATCTATACCTTCTACAGGTATTACTAGCATGCTAACTGTAGCAGGTTTCCCAAGGTAATTACTCAAGCGTATACGAGCAATGCATTCCTTAAATGGTTCTATTCTAGGCATGTTAAAGAACACGTTGCTCTCATAGTATCTACATATCAAGCCATTATCAGATGTTCCATATAGAGCATACTTGAGCAGCCTTAATGCAAACACATCAATCATCATAATACCATTATCATCATACTTGTAAAATACTCCTACCTCTACAGGTATCTTAAGGTAGAACTCCATTGTAGACTTTGTGTTTACAACAAGGGGTTCCTTCAACTTTATCATAACATGCTTGGCATAATATGTTTGGTTTGGAGTATAGATAGGTACCAAAGGATATATACATAAAGTTAGGCTATCAATTATGCTATCTATCAACTTACTAACTACAATATTCCTATCACTCTCATACCTCTCATAAATATACCTTCCATAATCAAGGTGCTTTATCTTTAATATGTTACCATATAGATTACTCTCCCAGATACCCTCTATCTTATATTCTCCATATTTTATGCTAGTAAGCAACGATACTCAATATTTATTTATTAAACATAAAATAAATCTTACTTGTATTAGTATTGTATACTACTTGTATATTCTACAGTAAGATAAATAAAGCCATAATCAATAAAGCATAATGCATATGAGTAGTGAACATACCTTCTTTAACTTCTCGTTCTTTAAAGTAGATCAGAAATGGAGATGGTTGAATGATATGACAAAGAAGGAATCAGCAAAGGAGTTCATATCCATACTTGAGCAAGAAGATAATGTAAAGTATAGATCCTACTCTCTAGTTGGGTTAAGGGAGGATGCTGATTTCATGCTCTGGCTAGCATCAGATAGGGTAGATTATATGCAGAGTATTATAGCAAAGCTATATAGAACTGTTCTAGGTAAGTATATTACTCCAGCATATACATACCTATCTGTCCTAAAACCATCAACATACACTGGTAGAGCAGAGTCATCATTCCTAAAAGGTGAGAAACCTTCAAGGTATGTAATAGTATACCCATTCATAAAGAGTAGGGAATGGTATCTATTGCCATATGAGGAGAGGAAGAGGATGATGGAAGAGCATGCACTAGTTGGCAAGAGGTTCCCAATGGTTAAGCTTAATACATCCTACTCCTTTGGGCTTGATGATCAAGACTTTATGCTTGCATTTGAGACAGATGATCTTTACGCATTCCACGAGCTTGTTATGCAGTTAAGGGAGACTCAGGTTAGTAGGTATGTTGTAAAGGATACACCAATGTTAGTAAGTATATATAAACCATTGGAGGAGGTTATAAATGACCTTGGTTAATGCTGATAAAGTACTATATGCATTGAAGGAGTGGGCTATACTTGTTAAGGCAGTAGAGGAGGGTAAGCAGTTCATCCTATTCAGGAAAGGTGGCATACTTGATGATGGGTTCTCTGTTGAGAGTAACGAGTTCCTACTATACCCTACATTTGAGCATCAGAGTAGAGAGTATATAAGAGATGAGTACAAGCCTGATTTTGATACCCTAGTTAATAGTAGAAAAGACAATGATACAGTGATCATAAGATCCATAGCAAGAGTATATGGGTACTATGAGAGCAGTGATAGATCAAAGTTATTAAAGTTAAGCAAGTTCCACATACTTAATGATGAGTTTATAGACTATAGGATGCAGTGGAATAGAAGCAAGCCTGTTAGCATAATGCTTGTTAGAGCATACACGCTTGATGAACCACTACTCTTACCAATAAAGCAAGAGTACTATGGTTGTAGATCATGGATAAGGATAACTATGTTAGATGATGGAGTGATCATGAAGGGTATAAAGAATTCAAAACCAGTGGTAGATGATTCTGTAATAGCATCTATCAAGAAGGAGGTTGAAAGCATACTTGAGGTATAGAAGGTTGGGCAGAAGCAATATAATGGTATCAGAGATAGGTTTTGGTGCATGGTCTATAGCAATGAATTGGTGGGGCAAGAACATTGACGAAGATTATGCAATAAAGATGCTTAAGAGAGCATACGATCTAGGAATAAACTTCTTTGAGACTGCTGATATGTATGGTAAGGGTAAGAGTGAGATCTTAATAGCAAGGGCATTCAAGGATATGCGTAGTGAGGTTGTTATATCAACCAAGTTTGGCTATGATATGTACAATTACGAACAAGTAGGGCATGAGGAGTTGCCCCAAAGGTTCGATTCAGATTACGCTATTTACGCTTTAGCAAAGAGTCTTGAGAGGCTTAAGAGTAGTTACGTTGATATCTACAGTTTGCATAATCCAAAGATGGATGCTATAAAGAACGATCAACTCTTCATAACATTGAACAAGTTAAAGCATGAGGGTAAGATAAGGCATTACGGAGTTGCTCTAGGTCCAGCTATAGGTTGGAAGGAGGAGGGTATGTACGCCATGAAGTATAGAGGTATATCTACACTTCAAACAGTATATAATATACTTGAGCAGGAGCCTGCAAGGGAGTTCTTCCCTGTTGCAAATGAGTATGATGTAGGCATACTTGTAAGGGTTCCTGACGCATCTGGCGTACTAACAGGGAAGTTAACACCAAATACAATGTTAGATAAGAATGATCATAGAAGCTTCAGGAAAAGGTTATGGATAGAGGAAGCAGTGAAGAAGGTCGAGATGCTTAAACCATTTGCAGAGGAGAAAGGTTGGAGTATAACAGAGTTAGCTATAAAGTTCATACTATCAGAGCAGAGCATAGCATGTGTATTGCCTACAGTTACTAGCATAGAGGAGTTGGAGTCATATGCTAGCATATCAGATGGTAAGTACTTGAGCACTTACGAGGTTAAGATGATAAATGATATGTACGATAAGGAGTTTATATCATTAAAGAGCATTCAATGAACATTATTTTTATAATTAATATAATTATAACAATTTTAATGATCTATTATCTTATCATTCATTCTCATTAACTAGCCAGCTATAACCCTTCTCCTCAAGTATCTCTGCCAACTCCTTACCACCAGATCTTACTATCTTGCCATTAGCCATAACATGAACATAATCTAACTTCTTAAGATACCTCAATATCCTAGCGTAGTGTGTTATAACCATTACGCATGTATCATTACTTATGAAGTTGTTTATCGCGTTTGCTACTGCCTTTACAGCATCAATATCAAGACCAGAGTCTGGTTCATCTAGTATGGCAAACCTTGGTTTAAGCACAAGCATCTGAAGAACCTCAGACCTCTTCTTCTCTCCACCAGAGAACCCCTCGTTTAGATATCTTGTAAGGAATGATGAATCTAAGCCTACTATCTCTATATTCCTCTTCATATACTCATGGAACTCTCTAACTGTTAAGAAGACCTCTCTACTGCTATCATTGTATGCTTTATTTATTATATTGTAAGCATTCCTTAAGAAGTTGCTGAAGCTTACACCAGATATCTCAACTGGGTACTGAAAACCAAGGAATAGACCCTTCTTTGCTCTCTCATCTGTTGAGAGTTTTAGTATGCTTTCATTATCTATGCGTATATCACCTTTAACTATTGTGTACTTTGGATGTCCTAGCAGTGTATATGCAAGAGTGCTCTTACCAGAACCATTTGGACCCATTATCGCATGAACCTCGTCTGTGTTTGCTGTAAGGTTAAGACCATTGATTATATGTTTAGAGTCTATATTCACATGTAGGTCAATGATCTCTAGCTTCATAACACCGTTATGAACGTGAACATATATAAATATTGATCTTACAATATTATTATATGAAAGGTTAAAATAATGATATTATAATATAGCTTAAGGTTTATAGTATCTAAAATTATTCTGCAGCCTTGAGTATTATCTTTATCTTGTAATTACTTATTATCTCTCTATACCTATTCCTTACTGTAACCTCTGTTACTTTTGATACACTAGATATATCTGGCTGTAACATACTTACCCCTAATAACACACTTGCCATGTATAGATAAGCTGCAGCAAGACCAGTAGGGGCTTTACCATCTACTATAGATTCATCATTAATCTTCCTAGCAATATCTATTGCAAGTTTCTCTACTCTAGTATCTATCTTTATAAGATTTGATAATTTTGATATGTACTTATCTATAGATGTTGGTGTAGTATATGCTAAAGCATTACTATTGTTACTATTGCTTACAATACATATCTTATCCTTATAACTATCACTACATACAGTACTATAGCAATTATCATCATTACTAATGCTATTCTCTAACGCAATCATCCTATAATATCTGTATATTAGCTTCTTGCTTTTCTTACAATTAGCAGCCTCAGCTATCTCATCTATTGATCTTAGTATTGAGTATTGCTTACATGTAAGGTATATACAAGCACATGCTATGCATACTATAGATCTTCCCTTAGCTATACTACCCTTACCTTCTATTGCTCTATAAATCAGAGCTGCACCTTCATTAACTATCTTTGGTAATGCTAGATTTGAGCATATCTCGTTGATCTTTGTTAGTACGCTGTATAACCTTCTCTCTCTACTTGATGATATCCTTAACCTTGAGTGCCATCTTCTTAGGCTAGTAACCTGCTCAAACATACTTGATCTTATCCTCTTTCCATTGAAGTCTTTATTTGTATATGCTATATCAGTGGATACCCCTAGATCATGGTAAGAGTAACTTGTATGCCCACTACCTCTAGTATTCTTAATCTTCTCCTCCAATGATGATGCTATACTCTCTACAGTTAATGTTGGTATGTGCTCTAGAACAACGTAACCACAAGAGGAGCAGAAGCACTCACCTTTGCTTTGATCCTCTATTAGCATAGAGCCACACGCAGGACAAGTATTATTCTTTAAAAACTCATCCTGCTTAGTATTGTTACTGCTATTATCTCTCTTTACATTATTAAGCATAATATTCACCTACTGCTACCCTTCTTTGCATAAAGCTTTGCACCTATGTACTTCTTACTCCTATCACTCAATGGTACTGCACTTATATATGGTGCATTAACAGGTCCTATTAGTTCTATTACCTTAGCTACCCTCTTACCCTTACTATCAATCAATATAGTACCTGTATCTATACTCTTCATCTTACCCTTTATTATCATCCTTCCACTCTTAGATATATGTAAGACCTCTCCAACCTCATCATAAACACAATTAGCATTACCCATTACCAACTCCTCACCTACTTACCCTATTATCACTTTTATTGTCAATATTTTTATACTGTTATCGTAATTACTTCTTCCTGCTCCTTATCTGTACCAACATATCCCCAATCCTCTTTAACACATTTGATTTATTATCCTTCTTCTTAATTACTATGTAAGAGGATTTTGTGTATGCCCTTCTAGGATAATGTACATTATTGTTACTCTCAACTATCTCATAACCTGCTAACTTTGCTGCTTCTACAAGTTCATCTATACTAGGGTCAAATACTGCCTTGCTCTTACTAACTCTTCTACCTTTACTTCTGCTAAGATTCTTGTTAAAGTAATCAAGCCATAGTATTTGGTGCTCATAATCCTTCATCTATCATCATTACATCTTTCTTATACATAAATAATTATTAAGATGGTGTTTGTTTCTGTACAATCTTTACTGCATTAACAACGCCATCCTGTCCTGGTCTAGATGTGACCTTGGCTAACCCTACCTCAGTCTCTATTATACTTCCTTTGGTTATGACTCCTCTTCTATTATAATCTTTATTCGCAGGGTTCTTAATTACCTTTAATATCTTTGCCTTGATGACTTTCTTAGTATCATTATCTGCTACATTGGCATATTCTATACTCTTACATGCAAGTTTTATATTACCTCCTCTAACCCTCTTAACAACAACCTCCTTGCTACCAAGGATGGTCTCTACTGCATACCTATCTATCTCATACTTCCTCCTTGTTCTATAAGCCTTCCTCTTACCTCCTGTAGGCTTTCTTTTTAATAGGTTCTCAACACTCTTTGTCATACCATTACTTCTTTAGTATGCTTAATTAAGCCTTTTCTTTCTAATTTAACAGTCTCTAAAGTGATCTTTAATTAGGTTAAGTCATTAGCTAGTTAGAAACTATAATTAGTAATCTTAGCAAGTATTGTTCATTGTTGGAGAACAAGCATAAGCCTCATTTACTTTCTTCACAAGATCTTTTTTATCTGATATACCAAAGTACTCATAGAATTTGTCTGTAGTATAGTATAACTTTGCCCTACCTTCTACTCTATAGTCTATGAACCTTAAGGAGATTAACTCCTTTATATGCTCATATACCTGTGAACCTCTTATCTCTGCTAACCTCTTTGCATTAATAGGCTGTAGGTATGCTATGTATGAGAGGGTTCTTAGTGCAGATTTAGAGAGTAGAGGCCTTGCAGCAAATCTCTTAACTATAGGGTAGTACTTTGGTTTAACTTGGAGCACAAATCTGTTAGGTTGTAGTTCTACAATCTCTAATGCCTTGCATGTAGAGTTTATCTTCCTTGCCAACTCTCTAAGCATCCTTAATGCTTTGGCATCGCTTGTAGTACCTATGATGTTCTTCACCTCATCAAGTGTTAAAGGTCTACCTGAAGAATATAGGGCTGCCTCTATTCTAGCATAGATCTCATCATGGTCATCTTCTGTACTTAACATACAGGGCATATTTTTGTTAGATGATTTAAAAGAGTCTTTCATATATTCTTGATAAGAATATCAATTCAATTTGATTTTATTTTTAATTGACTATGCTTGATTAACTTAACCTTTTAATAGATTAATGCTAACGTTCCCATCAGATAACGTAATCTTTATATCATATTCACCTATTTGTTCTATGCTTATCTTACCTTCCATGCATAGATGTAACATGGCTATAAAGTACCTTGCAGCCTCAAGAGGATCTAGACCTGATACAAACTCGTTGAACAAGAGAGTATCTTTACCATGTAAGATAGTATAAAGCCTCTGTTTATATTCTCCTAAAACACTCTCTAGATCTATGAGATGTGAATCATCATAATAGTCTATAGGCTCTATGGCTACTGTATTGCCTCTACCGCTGGTTGAGTATATCCTCTCTACTATGTTAGAGAGGATATCAAGAAGTTCCTCTAACGTAATATCGTATGCAGCCTCATGTCTATAAGGCATTGTTAGCATGTTAACATTACTGTTAATCATGGTTTTAATTTTCTTATTATCACTATCATTAATACTTGTATATCTGCTCTGCTCTGCTATCCTCCCCAGTATGAATATACTCTCTACCTTTATCCTAAATATAATAGATGAGGACAAGACAGCTATGCCACATAGCCGAAGATCTTTCTTCTTCATACCCTCTAGTATTTTTATAAATAGTTCAAGTAGATATGAGATATTTATACTCCATATACCCTTCTTGCTTACAAGGCTAGGGTTGAAGAGTATGTTTATCGGTGGTTTAGAGATAGTATACTGTAACCTATTTTTATCATAATCATCATTATTATTAATGCTTTCATCATTAGGCATGTTTATTACATGTCATACTTCTTCTTAACTTTTATACTATTATATGTGTGCACGCTGCTTATTATAAGCAAGGATTGTAGTACATAACCTCCTACTAGTAGTATTATAGCATTATACAATGGGTTAAGGTTCATCATAATCTTAACATGCTGTATTGATAATGTATTTACTATGATAACCAAGGATGCTAGGATTATACATGCTATAAGTGTATATATCCTAACCTCCTTGAATGTTAGTACTGCTAAAGTTATATATGAAGATTCTAATACCAATCCAATATGCAAGAATCTTGGATCCCCTAGAGGCAATGCTAGAACCCCTACTACTGCTATAGCAATTAGTATAACAGGCAAACTTCTCATTTTATCATTCAACGAACCTAAAACTAAAGTAAAAATGTTAGGAATATCTGCTATTATATTATTTATTGTCGTTTATTCATGGCTCTGAACCGCTCTGCTAAAGATATATACTTACCAT
This sequence comes from uncultured Nitrosopumilales archaeon, assembly GCA_964563995.1. GTDB lineage: Archaea > Thermoproteota > Nitrososphaeria > Nitrososphaerales > Nitrosocaldaceae > JBBIQH01. Next base: position 10,365 of record CAZLZM010000005.1, on the reverse strand, counting down.
CCTTCTCTATGACTATCCTTGTATCAAGCTTAACATTAAGCCCTACAGCCCTTAGTATTGCTAGTAGATCTGAACCAGTTATCATACCCTTAACCTCACCACTCCTTATTAGATCAGCGAACTTTGGTATTATCAATGACATCTCCTTAGGATACTGTTCCTCAGCTGCCCTAAGCACTTCTTCACCTCTATCGGTTAAATGCTCCAGTAGTATCTCTCTATCACTCTTCTCTCTCTTTCCAAGCATCCTTCTCTTCATCTCAAGCATCTTCTTTACCATTATGATCTCTTCAGCTGGATCATACTCATTACTCTTATTCATGTTAGTGTTACTCATCCCTTTATTACACCTATAGGGACTAGTCTTGCAACCTTTGTTGCTATACCAACCCTGTGTGATACATCTGCTACTGCATCAACATCCTTGTAAGCTTCTGGAGTCTCCTCAACAACGCCTTCCTTAGTTAAAGCCTTTATGTAAATACCTCTAACTTCTAACCTCTTTTGTACCTCTTGCGCAGTGTATGAGCGTTTTGCTGCTGCTCTACTCATCGTCCTACCAGCACCATGTGCAGTAGACCCAAATGTAAGTTCCATTGATCTTGCATTGCCTAAGAGTATCCAGCTAGCTGTGCCCATTGAACCTGGTATTAGCACTGGTTGTCCTAGAGATCTATACTTCTCCGGTAACTCTGGTCTATTTGCAGGGAATGCTCTTGTAGCACCTTTCCTATGCACAACAACCTGCTTAAGGGAACCATCGATCTTATGCTCCTCAACCTTTGCTATGTTATGAGCTACATCGTATACTAAATGCATGCCTAGATCTGATTCACTCATATTAAATACCTTCTCGAATGCCTTCCTAGTCCAATGTGTTATCATCTGCCTATTGCTCCATGCAAAGTTAAGTGCAGCATACATTGCCTTCCTATACGCTTCTCCTTCAGGTGATGAGTTTGGTACACATGCAAGTTCTCTATCTGGCAGTGTTATACCATACTTCTTTAGTGCTGATTCAGAGACTCTAAGGTAATCAGAACATATCTGGTGCCCTAAACCCCTTGAGCCACAATGTATAAGCACAGTTACTTGCCCTTCATGGTCTATACCCATGGCTTTTGCTGCTTCATGATCATATATCTTATCTACCTTTTGTACTTCTAAGAAGTGATTCCCTGATCCTAGGGTACCTAACTGAGGGGCACCTCTCTTCCTTGCCATGTTAGATACCTTGCCTGGATCTGCACCATTCATCTTACCATTCTCCTCACATACTTCAGCATCATCTTCCCAACCATAACCATTCCTTATAGCCCAGTATACGCCTTCTGTTAATACTTCGTCAAGCTCAGCATTACTTAGCTTCACTACACCCTCACTGCCTACTCCAGATGGTACTGCTCTGAACAGTTCATTCACAAGCTCCTTTAACTTTGGTCTAACATCCTTCTCATCAAGGTTTGTCCTTATAAGCCTAACACCACAGTTTATATCATATCCTACTCCTCCTGGGCTTATAACTCCATCCTCTATACTCATTGCAGCAACTCCACCAACTGGGAAGCCATAACCTTCATGACCATCAGGTAACACTACTACATGCTTCTGCACTCCTGGGAGTGTTGCCACATTCATAGCCTGCTGTATGGTTCTATCACTAAGCATCTTACTCAGCAACTCCTCATTAGCATATATTGTAACTGGTACCCTCATACCCTTGCTCTCTATAGGATCTATCCTATACTCAACATCGCTAATCTTCTTAACATAATTACTTATCATATGTTAAGATACATGATATGATTATTTAAACTAATTGAACGCTTACGCAGTAATGTTTAATAGATTATCATGCTTACATAATCTTGATATGGTACAGGAGCAGGTAGCAAAGGTACCGGAGATAGGGTCTAAGGCAATAGATTTCACATTACCAGATACGGATCTTAAGATGAGAAGTCTTAGTGAGTTTAAGGGGAAGAAGGTAGTACTTGCATTCTTTCCAGCAGCACTATCCCCAGTATGTACCAAGGAGATGTGTACTTTTAGAGATCACTTCGATGAGTTAAGAAGAGCAGGAGCTGAAGTGATAGGTATAAGTGTAGATGGACCATTTGCTAACAAGCAGTTTAAAGAGGTGCATAACATAAACTTTCCATTGCTAAGTGATTACAATAGAGAGGTTATAAGTAAGTATGGTATAGTTATGAAGGATCTGCTGCACATTAAAGATTATAGAGCAGCCAAGAGAGCAGTATTTATAATAGACAGAGATGGGGTTATAAGGTATAGATGGGTGTCAGATAATCCATTGATAGAACCAAATTATGAAGAGGTAAAACAGGTAATAAAGTCATTACCATGATTACCAAATAAACCATATTTTATTTAAGACTCGGAAAGAGGATGTCACTTTAGTTAAGAATAATCTTATTCTATAATTGCTATGGTATCGTTCCTTGCTATTGTTGCACCTTCCTTAACCTTTATATCTTTTATAACTCCATCCTTATGTGCCTTTATCCTAACCTGCATCTTCATCGATTCAACTACTATTATTGGATCACCCTTCTTAACGTGATCACCCTTGTTTACAAGTATAGATATCACCTTACCAGGTATAGAGCTAGTTAAGTATCTACCTTTATCAAAAGTGCTATCACTCTTTGTAGTAGTTACATTTGGCATAAGGTTAACTGTAGCCTCCTTGCCATCTATAAGCATTTTAAGTATCTTACTATTGCTTTCTGTATACCTTACATTATGGTACTTACCATTAAACAGGAACTCAACAGCCCCATTGGCAATATTTAGTATCTTTATCCTACACTCCTTACCGTTTATAGTTACAAGTATACTATCTCTGCTAAAATCGCTTATATCAGCATCAACGTTTAAGTTAAGCTCCTCTATCTTAAACTCCATACCTCATCATCATCCTACCTACTTGCTTCCATGGTGATATACTTAACTCTCTCTTCTTAATCCTATTTGAATAGTCACCGCTAGAATTCATTGTTACTATATACCTACTTAGGTTCTTATATATTAGAGTAGCAGCAATAATTGCATCAGCATTAGCCTTCATACTAGAGCTGAAATTATCTTGCATTCTAGAAATTATATTGAATCTATCTAAGTAGTCTGTTGATAACTCTCCTTTTATGAAGGCTTCATCGTTCATTATGAACCTATGTAGTGGTATGGTTGTATTTATATTCTCTATGTAGAATTCATTCAAGGCATTTATCATCCTCCTCCTTGCTTCATCAAATGTGTTGCCCCATGTTATAACCTTGGCTACTAATGAATCATAATATCCAGATACATTACAGCCTGGGTATAGGTAGGTATCTACCCTTACCCCTGGTCCATATGGTATGCTCACATTACCTACCTTGCCATAAGATGGTGCAAAATCGTTCATTGGGTCTTCAGCATTTATTCTACACTCTATTGCATAACCATTTATACCTAGATCCTTCTGCTTAAATGGTAACTCCTTCCCTGATGCTACAAGTATCTGTAGCTTAACTAAGTCTTTACCAGTTATCATCTCAGTAACTGGGTGCTCTACCTGTAGCCTAGAATTTATCTCTATTAGGTAGAAGTTACCAGTATACTCATCCCGTATGAACTCAACGGTTCCAGCGTTTATGTAGTCTATGGCATCTGCAAGTTTAACGACCATGCTACCTATTGTATTTCTAGTATTATCATCTACAACTGGAGAAGGAGCAAGCTCTACCAACTTCTGGTACCTTCTCTGTATGGAGCACTCCCTCTCAAATAGATAAACAGCATTACCATGCATATCTCTAAGCAACTGGAACTCTATATGTCTTATCCTAGGGAAGTATTTCTCAACGAACATTGCTGCTCTGCCATATGCTGCCTTTGCCTCCATAGTAGCAATCTCAAACTCTTGTCTTAACTGCTCATCATTGTATACAAGCCTTATTCCTCTTCCCCCACCACCAAATGCTGACTTTAGTAGAACTGGATAACCAAACTGTTTAGCAAGCTCAAGGGCTTTATCAACATCATCAAGTATACCATCGCTTGCTGGAACAACTGGTACACCTAACTTCTTTGCTAACTGCTTTACAGCCATCTTATCGCCTGAGAACCTCATGGTTGATGATTTTGGTCCTATGAATATTATACCAGCCTTTTCACATGCTTCTACAAAGTTAGCATTCTCAGATAAGAAACCATAGCCAGGATGTATGGCATCAACACTTGATTTCTTTGCTGTATCTATTATCCTATCTATGTTAAGGTAACTATCCTTTGCTGCAGCACCCCCAATATGGTAAGACTCATCAGCAAGCTTTACATGTAATGCATTAATATCCTCATCGGAGTATACAGCAACAGTTGTTACATCTAACTCCCTACATGCCCTTATAACCCTTACAGCTATCTCTCCTCTATTTGCTATTAGTACTTTCCTTATCTCGCTCATACCCATTATAGGTTTATGTTACCATGCTTCTTAAATGGTCTGCTCTCTCTCTTGTTACTTAAACTCTCTAAAGCCCTTATGAGCATGGGTCTAGTCTCCATTGGATCTATAACAGCGTCTATGTAACCATGCTCAGCAGCTATATATGGGTTTGCGAACTTTGCTTTATACTCTTCTATGAACTTCTTCCTTAAGACCTCTTTATCCTGTACATTTGCTAGTTCCCTTCTGAATATTATATTTACAGCAGCCTCTGGACCCATAACAGCTATCTCTGCAGTAGGCCATGCAAAGTTGTAATCTATGCGTAAATGCTTGCTACCCATAGCTATGTATGCACCACCGTATGCCTTGCCTACTATAACTGTTATCTTTGGTACTGTAGCTTCACTGTATGCAAAGAGCAGCTTGCTTCCATGTCTTATTATACCATGATGCTCCTGCTCTATGCCTGGTAGGTATCCAGGGGTATCAACGAACGTTACTATTGGTATATTGAAACAGTCGCATGTTCTAATGAACCTTGCAGCCTTGTTAGATGAGTCTATATCCAAAGAGCCTGATAGATGCATTGGTTGGTTAGCAACAACACCTACAACCTTACCATTAAGCCTACCAAAACCAACTATTATATTTGGTGCCCATAGCTCATGCACCTCAAATAACTCATTGTTATCTAGAACAGATCTTACTATCTCCTTCATATCATATGGCTCAAATGGATTCTCTGGAACTATGTCTGCTAACCTGCTATCCATCCTGTTAGGATCATCTGTAGGCTCTATACTTGGAGGGTCTTCCATGTTATTCTGAGGTAAGAATGATAGCAGCTTCTTTACTATATCAAAGCACTCATACTCATCCTTAGCAACGAAGTGCGCCACACCACTATACTTAGCATGCGTATATGCACCTCCCAACTCCTCAAACGTGGTCTCTTCTCCTAGTGCAGCCTTTACGACTTCAGGCCCAGTAACGAACATGTAGCTTATCTTATCAACCATTATAACGAAATCTGTTATAGCTGGAGAGTATACTGCACCACCGGCACAAGGCCCTACACTTACAGTTATCTGAGGTACTACACCAGATGCTAGGGTATTCCTATAAAATATCTCTCCATAGCCAGCAAGGCTTAATACACCTTCCTGTATCCTTGCTCCACCAGAGTCTATTAGACCTATTATTGGACATCCTACACGCATTGCATGATCCATTATCTTTGCTATCTTATGCCCAGACATCTCGCCTAGAGAACCACCTAGAACTGTAAAGTCTTGAGCATAAACGAATACCTGTCTACCAGATATGCTACCATATCCCGTGATAACGGCATCTCCATAAAACCTATGCTGATCTAAACCAAAATCCCTTGATCTCGTTATAACAAACTTATCTATTTCTACAAATGACCCAGGATCAAGCAAGAGTGATAACCTCTCTCTAGCAGTTAGTTTACCCTTGGAATGTTGCTCCTTTATCTTGATTTCTCCCCCACCCTTCTCTGCTAACTTGTTAAGGTTTGATAATCTCTCTTGCTTATCCTTATGCATGTAGGGAATAGAGATAAGGCGTTATATAAACTAACTTTAGCTATATTAGTTAAAATTTATTTGAGTTAGTATATATTTCTATAAAGAAAGGAAAATTTATAATATTTGTTATTCTATTTTAAATTAAAAAGCATGAAGATAATTATAATTGTTAATTAACGTATCTTCCTAGCCCCCTTAGTTCTTCTAAAGGCTCCCATACTAGATGAGTAGTTCTCATATAGCATCTCTAACACATGTATCTCATGCTCTAACCTATATATCTCCTCCCTTATCTTGTTTATTGCATTATCTATATCTATACTATTACTCTGATTCTTACTTATATTATCATAACCTCTTTGTGTATTTAACTTCTCATGCTCTTGCTTCTCTATACTTGCTATTAACTCTTCTAACCTTCTTCTCTTCTCTTCTAACAGTCTCTTAACATTCTCTTCATATAGTGTAGACATTTACTCTCACCATACTTGCCTATGTAGAGTTATTTGAGTCATACTCCTATGTATATAATCTTCAGATTCATGGCTCATTATGATCATATCTAAACTCATAAACCTGTTCTTTAGTATTAATCTGATCTTCAATGGTTCCTAGCATAACTCTCTTCTAATTATATAAAAACATTTCTTCTATAGAAAGTGATGTTTATTACACTAACATACACAAATATTACTTTAATATCATTATTACTATTATCATTATCTACCTATAAGTTACCATCTAGACAAGGTTATCTATTCTAGTTAATAATCTTATATGCTTTATGTAGTTATCATACCCTTTGAGCATGCAATCTTTACATATACATCTATTAGATACCTGTAATCTATTGCAATTATTTGAGAATTCACACTCATTACATCCAGCATCTTTACCACATATTATACACTCTAGTTCTATACTGATCGTATCATGGGTTGATTCCCTTATTATTGCAACTATGCTATCTATCTTACTAGCATCCTTTATAGTAAATAATCCACGAGTCTTATCGTACTCCACACCACTCCTCATGAGTTTAGCAAATGCCTCCTTTCCTAGCCTAGGTAGCGTGAAGCCCTTGTTTAACGATATCTTTATCATACCATCACTTATCTTACTAAAATAATTACTATTATTTACTTAATCCTTTGCTACTTATAATTCCTTCAAGCTCCTTTGGTAGTACACCATCCTCTATAGCCGATTTCAGGTAATCTCTCTTGTTAGATAGTATGAGCATAAGATATGGTATATAGTATGCTTTGATATTATGCAAAGATTCATGTAATTTCCTTGCTAAATTCTCTGCCGTATCCCTTATAACCTTACCTTCATTGAAAACCTTGCTGCTCAACTGATAAGGCATATCATATTGGGTATATGCTATACCTCTACTTTCATAGAATATGGATCTTGCTATTAGAGCATCTAGGTATCTAAGCATATCCCATCTCCTCTTAGAGTTAACTAGGCTAACAAGTATATCTGCACAGGATAACACGTTTAGCATATAGGCTATGCTATCTATATCCTTGTTACTGCTCACTATACTTGTATATAAGGCATGTAGTTTATCTAGTCTTCTAGCCTCACTATCATAGTAGAACCTTGGGTCACTATAGAATCCTTCGCTACTCCTTAGTGCATCTACAGCATCATCTATGCTAGATGCTGAGAAGAACATGCTCATAGCCTGCTCTATTGGTATTGTATAGGCTTTAGGCGTAGCGCTGTATACTGCATTCATTACAGCTTGAGCCTTGTTAAGCATTGCTCTAACATCACCAGATGACTCACTTACCACTCTAATCTTATCTCCTATACTCATATCTATACCCTCTTGCCTAAGCACATACTCTAGGTAAAGCATCAAGAGCCTAGGAGGTACACGTTTAAACCTTATAACATTGCATACCCTCTTTAACTCCTTCATATTCTCACTACTATCATCATTAGCTGCCATTATGATAGGTATAGTAGCATTGTTCAAGAGATTAAGTAAAGTACTTATCCCTCCCCTATCATAGTTACCATGTATACCATCAACCTCATCAAGGAAGAGTAGAACCTTTCTAGAGTATATGTTTGTATTAGTGAATAAAGGTCTGATAATACTCTCAAGCCTATCCTTTGTACGTTCATCACTAGCATTAAGCTCTATAACCTCATATGCTAGATCATTGGCTAGTGCTTTAACTAGAGTAGTCTTACCCACTCCAGGGGGACCTACTACTAGCATAGGCTTGCTCCCTCGCTGCCAGTTGGTTAACCATCTGAGTACTTCGAGCCTAGAATACTCATTGCCAACCATCGCTACTATGCTCTTTGGTCTATACTTGTCTATTAGCATCTTTAATAGATAGATTTATAATAACATTCATTTATTTTTTGTTATATTAAATAAACTGGAATAAAATAATATTGATGTTTAAAAGATCACCTCTCCTTTAGAGAGGAGGTGAATGAGTTAAGATCGTACTCTTTTAATCTTCTATACCAATACTCATTGTAATGCTTAACAGTAAGTACCATGAACTCAAGGAATGGTCTTATCTTAAACCTCTCAGGGAGCATCTGTATTGCTAACATAGCATCATCTAGGTAAAGCATACTCTTCCTGAATGTAAGATCGAATGCTAACTTTATATCTCCTGTATTTAATGCATAGTACAATGGCCATGATGGAACTTTTATAACCTTGATCTTTATAGAGTCTTCTATCTCATTCCCACAACCCACAGACTCACCAGCCTTTGCCATACCATGGTAGAATATCTTCCTTAATGGGCTATCGCTAACCATAACCATGTTCCTAGCAGCAGTACCCATCACTGCTCTATACTTCTTATAGCATTCATTCATACTCTCTTCATCCATAGCCAGCGGGTTCTTCTTCAACATTATATCCATGTATTGTCCTCTCCTTGCATCCTTGAAACCATGCTCAAATGACTCAAGTGTATCCTTGCTTATAGAGGATATCTTACTTCTAGCTATCCTAAGCATGTATGGACAGATGAGTCTATAATCATCTAAATACTCCATATCCTCATCCATATCAATTATCCTATCCATGGGCTCACTAAGATCTATAGCTATTACATGACCATCTATCAGTATATCCCTCAATGTATCATCTATGCTTAGATTATGATAGGAGCATGAGCCATCAAATAAAGCATAGAATACAGGGTATGTCATCTTAACGTAGTTTGAGTCAAGAATCCTTTCCACCCTATCTCTACATATACTTATATCAGAAAGCCTAGACTTTGCACTTGCCATCCTAGACTCATCCATATCAAATAATCTATTCAATGTAAACCCATCAAACTTAACCTCCATTAAGAACTCGTTTATTCTAAGCAATGGATCGTTATCCTTTGTTATTGCACTATATAACTCATTAACAAGTGTATCTGTGAATCTAGGAAACTCTTCATCAGCCAACTCCTTATAATGCTTAAACTGCTTGTATCTCTCACTATTAAGCATAGCCTGCTTCATAATCTCTCTTCCTGCATCAGTATGCATGAGAGCACCTTTATCGAATATACTTTCATCCTTAGCACTCATGCTTGTATGAAAGGTTAATTGGTAATAATATCTTTCTACTCAAATTAAGAATATACTGATGTTTATTCATCTATTATTTATGTATGTTATTAGAGCAAATATATCCTCTAACTCTTCAGGTTTATCTACTATGTAATCTGGATATTCTTTCATTAATGCTTCCTTTGAGTTAAAGCCCCATGTAACACCTATAGTATTAACCTTAGCCTTTCTACCAGCCTCTATATCTCTAGCCTCGTCTCCAATGTAATATATACTCTTACTTTCATCCTTATACTCTCTGGTATAATCTCGCTTTATACTCCTTAATACTATATGTTTACTAAGCAGATGATGCGTTGATTTTATGAAATCAAATACATCTAGATCGTTGTTCTTAATGAACGTTAGAACATTCTTCTTTGAGTTTGTTGTTAATATTCCTAGATCATAACCACTACGCTTTAATGATAATAGTATGGGTTTTATGTTAACTGTTGGTTTTAGTAATGGTATCTCCCTATTCATCTCCTTCCTTAGTCTTCTTATTATCAATGGTAACTTTATCATGGATATGTTAAGATATGCTAATACTTCTCTAGTCCTCTTACTCTTTAGATATTGTATATCCTCTTGCCTTATCTTTCTATAAGAGAACTCATCTGCAAGCTTATTCATTACTCTTATCAATGGGTTTATGGTATCTGCTATGGTGCCATCGAAGTCAAATACTAGCAATGTTCTATTAGCCATGGCATTAGGTATGCAAGGAGTATTTTTAACCTTTTGCTTAATTTGCTT
>CAZLZM010000004.1:8763-24330 GCA_964563995.1 uncultured Nitrosopumilales archaeon | reverse complement strand
ATCTAGCACTTTACGTATTAGATTGAATTATAACAGATGTGATTATTACACATTAACTTTATAAAGTACTTTTCTGTAAAATATAGCATGCAAGATGACATATTAAAGGAAACTTCCAACATACTGGGAATACTCTCCAAGTATGATGCTTTAAAGATATTCTTGCATAGTATTGAAGGTATAGAGGCAGATACAAATGCATCAGATAAGCTAGGCTTAACAAAGAAGCAGTACTATACAAGGTTAAAGCAGCTAGTTGATGCTGGATTGATAGAGAAGAGGCAAGGTAAGTATGTTCATACAACTCTAGGCAAGGTTATATACGATAAGGCTATAAGGATGCTATTTGAACATGTTAAGAACTCAAAGAAGTTACTTATGATAGATGTACTTAAGAGCAGTGGTAAGTTCGATATGGATGAGATATACAAGCTATTACAGATAAAGACTGAGGAGAACAAGGTTAGGATATACATGGATTATAACGAGCTTGTAGATGATCTTAGTGAGAGGATGAACGATGCCAAGAGCGATGTATACTATGCAACTAGGCACTTCAACGAGGTTATAATAAGTAAAGCAATAGAGTTGTTTAGGCGTGGAGTAAATATCAGAGTATTGGCAGATAAAGCACTAATAGACAAGTATGTATCTGAATATACAGGAGGGATGCAGTTAAAGAGCAATAATCACGATCTAGAGAGGTTTAAGATGCTAACAGATCCATACTATCCAGACAAGTTCGATCGAAAGATAATAGAAGTACCATTCAGCTTTGTAGTTATAGATGGCAAGTATGTAGGATTGGAGTTGGTTAACTCTTACAATCCTAGCAAGTTCTATGCTGGTGTGTACGTTGAAGATGAGTACCTGGCAAGACAGATAAAGGATCTGTTTGATGTACTTTATACCAATGCAGATATAGTAAGGGTTAGCAAGAGATAAAAGTAAATTGAATTGTCGATGATCTAAAGAAAAGTCTTAATCTAATCCATCCCTATAATTTATTTTGATATAATCATTAATTATGGACCGGGCGGGATTTGAACCCGCGACCTCTCGCTGGTTCTAGCATGCACGCATTTATTCATGTATATGATTAGCATACTAGAACCACCCGCGTGCGAGGCGGGCATTCTACCACTGAACTACCGGCCCAATAACTGTTAAATAATTAATCGATTTCTATGACATTATATAAGCTTGTATTCTCCTTAACAAGATTATATATATTTATTCTCTAACCCTTTTATTCCTTGTTTCTCTAGCATAAGTATGTTGTTTAATAATGTAGGCAAAAACACGCCAACATCTGATACTATTCCTACTGCCTGCCATGTTCCTCTATCCATTAACTTCGTTACTACAGCATGGTTTATATCGACTATTATAACCTTGACATGTGAAGGGAGCATATTACCTACTGCTATGGAGTGAAGCATAGTGCTAAGCATTACAACCATATCAGTATTCTTTAAAGCATCTCTATACCTCTTCCAGCCTTCTACTACGTCTGTTATAACATCTGGTATAGGTCCATCATCCCTAGGAGAGCCTATAAGCACATATGGCACATTGTTCTTTACACACTCATACATTATACCCCTTCTTAATCTTCCCTGCTCAACCATAGCCTTTATAGATCCTGCCTTGAATACCTCGTTCACTGCACGCATATGATGCCTATGCCCTCTTACTGCAAGAGTGCCATTATGTACATACATGCCTAACGATGTACCAAAGAGAGCATACTCTATATCATGCACCGCCAATGCATTACCAGCAAGTAATGCCTTAACATAACCTAATCTTATCAACTCTGCTAAAGCATCTGCAGCCCCAGTATGCACAACAGCTGGACCAGCAACTACAACTATCTTACCTCCATTGCTCTTAACATTGTACATATCAACAGCAATCTTCCTTATCATCTGTAGTGTTGGTCTCTCACTAGATGCATCACTACTCATGAACTGAAATAGATCCAAACCTTCTCTAGGCCTCTCAGGAGGGATAACCTTGATACCTTGCTCCCCAACTACTATGAGATCTCCTTTCTTAACCTCCCTTATAGCTTTACAGTATGCCCTATTGCTCTTAGGATCGTATACTATACACTTGTCCATCATTATATCTTCAACCTCTACCCATTTACCATTGATGTAGATCATTGTTCTATTGTTTGTTGTACTATAGAACTCATCTGGTAATACCATATCTGCTGGTGCTTCTTCAAGAGTTACACTATTAACCTTCACTGGTACCGCCCCTTCCCTATATACCTCCTCTAACAGCTCTTGTAGATGCTTCTCATCCTTTCCCTTTATCATAAGCCTTGCATAGCTGTGGGAGTGCTTCTCTTTTCCTATCTTAAACTCTAATACTTCAAAATCACCCTTGAGATCCATTATCTTATCGAATATCCTAGTTAATATCATAGAGTCTATTAGATGGCCAGTAACCTCAACCTCTTGCTCAAACCTTAATTCTTTCTTCATGTGTAAGTTAATTAGACATAGAAATAAAAATCAATCTATTATTATATTATTATTATGATGATATAAATAATCACTATTCTGTTATAATCTATTGTAATTAAATAATATTATTTTTGGTTGGTTAGATACCAACATAGGTTAACCACTTAGTAAATCTCTCATCCTTACCAAGTACAGCACTCTCATACAGTATCTGTAACCTCTTAGTAATTATGCCTACATACCCATCCCCAACCTTTCTATTATCTATGCTAATCACAGGCTTTATACCTGATGCAGTACCTGTAAGGAATACCTCATCAGCCGTGTAAAGCTCATCCCTACTTATACTCCTTATCTCATATTTTATACCTTCATGTCTTGCCAACTGTAGTACAGTATCTCTAGTTATCCCTGCTAATGCACCATCAGTTGTTGGAGGTGTACATAGCAAGCCATCACTAACTATGAACACATTCTCAGCACTTGCCTCTGCAACCATACCATTTATGTTAAGCATTATAGCCTCATCGAATCCATTCTTTAACGCCTCTACCCTTGCCAAAGCCGAGTTTGCATAGTTAGCAGTTGCCTTTGCATTAACAGGCATAGTTCTAGCATCTATCCTACGCCATGAGGATACCATGCACCTTATACCCTGTCCTTGTTTGCTTAAATACTCATCCCATCTCCATACTGCTATTGCTAGATCGACCTTGTTTGGTAATGGGTTAACACCCATCTTACCATAAGAGTAGTATGCTATTGGTCTAATGTAACAGTCCTTCATGCCATTAACCTTAACTGTCTCAATTATAGCATAGCATATATCATCAAAACCATACGGTAGATCCATCATGTATATCTTACTACTAGAGAGTAATCTCTTAACATGCTCATGTAATCTGAATATAGCTGCAGAGTTACCAGTATCATGGCACCTTATACCCTCAAATACAGCAGTAGCATAATGTAATGCATGAGTAAGAACATGTATAGTAGCATTCTCAGTATCAACAAACTTGCCATTGATCCATATCTTCTTGCCTATCTCCACACTACTGCTACACTGCTAGGCAAAATAAACTTTAGTATGTAGCAATATTAGCATACCTTGCCCTCTTTGCATGTATAGCCCTTATAGCATTCTCAACGTTCTCATCCTTGTCCTCAACAACTATAACTATCCTAGAGGTCTCCTCTTGAGCATCCATGTTTATTATGTTTATTCCTTGCTCGCCTAGGGTACTGCTTGCCATAGATGCTACATTTGGTACTCTATGCATCTCATCTCCTATAAGAGTTATTACACCTCTACCATACACGATCTCAGCGTTGCTATCGTATGCCTTTACATGCCTCTCATACCTCTTTATGAATTCTGCATCAAGGAATAGTAATCTAGCAAGTTCCTTATCATCCTTCATGTATGGACTTAATTGAACAAACTCATTGTACCTTCTATACTTAAGCAAGTGTTCTTTGAAGTGCCATGCACTCTCGCTCCTCATCCTAACTATACAGCACTTCTTCTTACCGGTGACTATCTTTATTGGGTTATCTTTGCTATTATCATGCTCGTACTTTGGAACACTTACTATGCTAGTGTAGTCGTTTGAGTTGTTTATGTTTGTAATCCTTATGCTAACATCTATCCCTGCCTCTTCTATATCCTTGATTGCTATTGGATCAAGTATCTTCATGCCAAACATCCCAGCCAGTTTTGCTTCATTATATGATAATACTTTAACATGCTCTAGACCTTCTTTGACTATCTTTGGATCAGCACTAAGTACGCTGCTATCCTTCTCAAAGCTAACCAGTATATCCTTACCATATTTATCGTATAGCAATATTGCTATATCTGCAGCAGTTCTATCTGAACCTCCACGTTCGTATGTGCTCTCTAAACCATCGATTGTCTTGCCTATGAAGCCTCCAATGCATACAACATCGTAAGCATTAAGCATCTCATAGAATCTCTTACATGCACTCTTGCTAGCATCAATCATGAAGTTTGCTGCTTCATAATTATCATCAGTTATTATAGGCCACTCATTGAACTCAACGTAGCATGAGTTTATACCATTGCTTCTCATTATGTAATGCATAGCAGCTGCCATAACCAACTCTCCACTATATGCAAGGACTCTTGCCCTAGTAACATCTACAAACCTCTTGTACTCTGCTGCTTGCTTCAATGCTACTATAACATGTTTATTGAACTCCTTTAGCCTAGCAAGGAACACTTGCCTATTATGCTCATCCATGTAGTCTCTTGCAATATACTCGTATACACTACTTAGCACGTCTATATCAACTGGTTCAGATAAGGCATAACTCTTCCCTATTTCAATTGCTATATCTGTTAATGATCTTATCTTTCCATACTCAGTGAATGGTGCAGATAGAACAGCTACAACCTTCCCTTGTTCTAGCATCTCCCTTACCCTTGATACTATTATAGGTATATTCCTACCATTAACCCCAAGTGTATTACCACCAAACTTTGCTATGGTTAGCATTGAACCTATTTGCTTAATGCTATTAATAAATCATATAAATATAAAGTTAAGTTAAAAAGTTATATGATGCTTATGTATCTTGCATTTTATTGAATTTAAGCGATGCAAACATGATACTAAGGAAGGCTATAATAAGTGTGTACTTTGAGCCAGAGCTATTAAGTAGAGACTATAAGGTATCAGATGTAAAGCATCCTAGAATAAATGGTAGAGGCATAAGGCTTAATGAGTATTTACATCTATTCTTTGATATAAACACAGGTTCAGACTACCCGGATGGTGATGAGTGGTTCATCGTTGAGTATCTACTGCCTTACAATGTTAAGATGCCTGATAACCTAAAGAATCCCGATTACTTTACTACTTTATCACTTGATGATGGGAGTAATTACTGGAGGCATAGAGAGCTTGTAAGGTATAGGTATGGTAAGATCAAGAGGCTTGAGGAGGCATTAGAGTTCATAGACAAAAAGTATAAAGAACTTAGCGATGTATTAAAAGAGTCATCCATAATTGATAGTATAATTAACAGCGATAGAAGCAAAGCAAATATAAATATTAAAAATAAGGATAGTTATGAAGATGATGGAAGTGGTAGAGATGTCGGTAACAATAAGTAGCAAGAAAATTGAAAATTATTAGTATTATTTTAATAAACTATTAATAATATATCATCCTATACTAACCTGAACAGGATACCATCTCATATCATTTGTATTGAACTCAAACTTCACATACTTTGAATTCTTAACATCTCTAAAGTAGACAGTATCTACAACATACTCTATACCATCTATAGCTTTGTTGAATATCCTATTGTTGTTACTCTTTATGGTAAATATGGTACTATTATCTCCATCGCTGAAGTGTAAAGTTAATATGAATATGCTTTTCCCTCTTCTCCACCTCATATTCTTTACCATCTCCTTTAACCCTTCCCATCTATCAAGTCCTAGTATCTTAATAAAACCTTCATCATAACGTATAGGAAACTCTATGTATACACTACTTAGTATAGAATTATTATTGGCGTTGTTATGATTAATACTCTCGCTCTTCTCTCCCTCTTCTTCAATTACTCCAAATGGTTCTCTAAGCATGTTATACAATGCCTCTCTCTCCGCCTCTGAGAGTCCAAAGTGAACTAACTTGATGTATTTATACATAAAGTCTATATAATTATTTTTAGTTATTAATCATTATCTTTATTCATACTAATAATTCCTATTAATAATTAATTCTTGTATTATCTTCTTATCATATAAGGCTAAGGAATCTAAGTAGATGGAAGAGCCCATAGCTACCGCCTATTATGCATGAAGGAATCCATGGTATAAGCATTGGTATGCCTCTAAGCCTAATCTTATGGTTATCTATTATCTTGCTCACATAATCGTTTATGTTAGCATTCCATATCTTATAGTCTATAGAGTTTCTCTTAAGTATACCAGCTATTTCATATAGCACAGCTGCTCTAGCACTGAATATATGCTGTATATACTTCCTTGATATCTCGATCTCTCCACTAATAGCAATACAATCATCCTTTAGACCATTTATACTTAAAAATCTCACATGTATCTCCCAACCTTTGTTAAGAATCCTTGTAAACCCCTTGTCTATCTGCTCTTTCCTTCTATTCTCACAGAATACTAGCCTATGGAAGCCTTCTGTCTTTAAAACTTCTATCATCTCTTTTATACTCCTATTCACTATAATATATAGTGGGCCTTCCCTTATCACTTCATCCTTCCTTATAAGGTGTATTAAGCCTTTAACTAGGCTTATCTTCCTTGGGTAAAGTACAGTGTAATCCGCCATAACAGAGCTAGTATACATTCAAATAAATAATTTTCCATTACAGTTGTAATATACACATATCAATTACATAATCTTAATTATATAATCTAACCTACGCAAAGTAAAATTAATAGCTCTTATACTATCCTTATATGGTAGACATTGTAAAAGCCATATTAGCAGTATTGATCAGTAAGGAAGAGGCTAGCATAGATGATATAGCACAGAAGTTAGATGCAACAAGGAATGAGGTGATCAATGCTATTCATATCCTTGAATGTCTTGGCTTAATAGATGTTAAAAGGAGTAACAATACAGTTATAAGGCTAAATAGTGATGCAAGGAAGCTACTTGGGTTATAGCTTATACACCTATATGTTAGTAATAATCTTCTACTTCAACAAATATTATAATTTAACTACATCTCATTTATGGAATTACTTAATCTAGAAAGATTTAAAATTATGCATTATAAATTATATACAGCATGGGCAGAAGGATAGTCTTAACAAATGATAGAACATTAACAAGTGAGTATAGGAGCATACCACTCTTTGATTTCTTGAGCTGCGCACCATCAGAGAGGGTACCAGAGAGGTTATTCAAGTTCCTAGCACCAAACGTTAAGATGTATAATGGCATATTAAGCAAGGCCCCATATGGGTTAAGAAAGATAGAGGCAGGATTACTGAGAGGGTACTCAAGGGATGAGGTTGCTGTTGTGCATCCAGAATATCTTCATGAGTATATAGATGAGCAGACAAGGGTAGTTGGTATATATGCTATGGACCCACTTGGCTTAGCACCAGTAAGCATGATGTTCACTGGGGGCCAGGTTTACTTTACACCAATAAACCAGAAGTACTTCATAGATCTAGCAAGGATGCTCAAGAGTATGAGGTTAAAGAATGGTTATAAGTTCAAGGTTGTTGTAGGCGGTCCAGGGGCATGGCAGTTCGAGTTCAGGGTCGAACAGCAGGAAGATTTAATGGTTGACCATGCTGTTATAGGTGAGGCTGATCATGTTGCATACGAACTATTCAAGGATGCAGAAGAGGGTAGATTACAGGCAAGAGTTAGGGTAGGTAGACAGCCTAGGCTAGAGGAGATACCAGATATAGTTAATGCTAGTATACATGGTGTTGTAGAGGCTATGCGTGGCTGTGGAAGAAACTGTGAGTTCTGTGAACCTAATCTTAGAATAGCAAGGTATATGCCTTATGACAAGGTTCAGAGGGAGATCAGTGTGAATGTTAATGCTGGAACATATAAGGTATGGCTGCAGAGTGATGATATCTTTCTTTATGGTTTAGAGGATAAAAAGAGCTTTATGCCTAATAGAGATGCTATAATAGATCTATTCAAGGCTGTTATGAGTGTTAAAGGTGTTAGAAGAGCACAACCTACACACGGAACTGTATCAGCAGTAGTCGCAGATCCAGATATGGTTAAACAGGTATCTGAGGTTATACGGGCTAGCCCAGATAACATAATAGGTATACAGCCAGGTTTAGAGACTGGTTCTGCTAGGCTGATAAAACGTTACATGCCATTCAAGGCAAAACCTTTCAGCCCAGATGAGTGGCCGGATGTTATATTCCATGGTACAAGGATACTTAATGAGAACTATTGGATACCAGCATACACACTTATCTTAGGCTTGCCAGGGGAGAACGATGAGGACTGCTGGGATACTGTAAGACTTATAGATAGGATGGAGAAGGAGTTACCAGAGCGGATAGGTAACAAGGCACACTTTACAGCAACACCATTAACATTTGTACCAATAGGAGTGCTCAAGGGAGATGAGTTCTTTAACGCAGATAATATAAGCGAGGGACATTATGCAGTTATATATAAGACATGGAGGCATACTATCTATGAACTATATAATCTACCACCATCAGTTATAAGATTAAATCCATTCCTCAAGGCAGCACTTATGGCATTCTTCAAATGGGGCGTAAATATGATACTTAAGGTGATAGAGGATTGGGGAAGAAAGCTTGGGTATGATCCAGAGAAGGTTCTGCTAGTAAGGTATGCCTAAAGGATATGATTAGGGGCGAGAGGTATGAGAGATAATGGATACAAGATAGTTCTAACAGGAGATACATGTGCAATAAGTAACTATAGAGGATTCAACTGGATAGGCTTCATAGGCTGTATACCATCAAACTATCCAAAGATGCCATACAATAGAAGGATAATGGAGTCCATATTCTTTGCTACAAAGAGTGATGATGAGGGTAGATTGAAGATAGCTCCTTATGGTATAAGAAAGGTAGAGGCAGCACTTCTAGATTATGGATTCAGTAGAGATGAGGTTATAGTAGCAGACCCAAGGAAGTTACATAAGGTTATAGGAAAGGATACTAAGGTTATAGGCTTAACCGTTCATGATCCTTTAGGATATGCAGCAGTATCACAGTTGGTAGCATGTATGTTCAGGTTAATAAACTGGTGGCCTGCAAAATCGTATACTGCAATGGCATTCAACGATCTTATAAGCAATCCATTGCTTAAGCGTTACAACTCTAAGTTAATAATAGGTGGTCCAGGTATATGGCAGTTGGAGGAGCACCCAGAGAGGTTTAAGGAGTGGGGCATAGACTGCTTGGTAGATGGTGAGGCTGAGGGTGTAGTTGGAGAGCTGTTTGACAGAGCAATAAGAGGAGAAAAGTTACCTGAGAAGGTTAGAAGCATGCCTATAAATACAGATAGAATACCCCTTATAAAAAATCCATCATCCAGTGGTATAGTTGAGATAACAAGAGGGTGTGGTAGAGGATGCCAATTTTGTTCCCCAGATCTACTGATGTTCAGATCTATACCAAAGGATAAGATACTTGAAGAGGTTGAGTTAGAGGTTAGATACGGTTTAAAGAACATAACTCTACACTCTGAGGACGCACTATTCTATGGTAGAAAGATGGGTAGCTTTGAGATAAATCATGATGCAATAATAGATCTATGGAAGAGTGTCAAAAGATTCCCAGGTGTTAAGAGTCTAGGAACAGATTTCTTCTCATGTGCAAGTATAAAATCAAGCCCAAAGACTCTCAAGGAGATGGCAGAGATAATGGAGTTGGATAAGAATAACCCAGGGTTTGTAGAGACTGGACTTGAGACAGTTAGTCCTGAGTTGGTTAGGATGATAATGCCAGGAAAGGTTAAACCATTTAGCATAGAGCAGTGGCCAGATGTTATAGACGATGCACTTAGCATATTAGATGATAATAATTGGTTCACTGTAGCATCAATGATGACTGGCTTACCAAAGGAGAGCGAGAAGGATGTTATACAATGCCTAGAGTTTATAGACAGGATCAAGCATCACAATGTATTCGTATGGATGTTCCCCTTAATGCCCTTACGTTCTATGCGTAAGCAAGCGGCAAAATGGATGCCAGAGTATACTCCATTAAGGCAGCAGTTGATACTAGAGGCTACAAAGCACTCAGTTTCAATGATAAATAGACACGCATCACTATTACTAAAGCCTATACCATCGTATCTACGCTTCATAGTAATAGAAGTACTGAAGTATGTATCTAGTAAGATGCTAGAGTACCTTAAGGAGGCTGAGGATGCTATACAGAATAGCAATGAAGATAGGCTTAAACTCTACAAGGATCTTGATATAGAGGTAAGCAGTGAGGGTGAAGCCGTACTCCATATAGCAGGGATGGTCAATGAGTTAACTAGTTTACAGAGATTAAGGAATGATGATGAAAATGTATAGTTAATGATAAAAATTAAGAATCTCATATTTTAATAACTTGTTTGTTTTATTTAATACAAAGATCCTCCCATAAGGGGGCGTCACTTGCTATACTTCTGTTCATCTAATCTTTTTAGAACATCGTTAATACTCAACCCCTTACTACTCTCTGCCATATTCCATCTTGAACTCTTATCCTTGTATAATGGATACAAAAGATATGATATGATTAAGCATAAGAGTCCTATTGGATCATTCTTACATTCAAGTAAGAAAGCATGTAGCATATCCTTCTTACTTAGTCTTAGCCCTAGCATATCTATAGCATGGATTAACTCCTTATGCCCTTGCAATGCTCTACTTACTTGCATTATGAACTCCTTTATACTATTAACTGGTTTAAAGTATACTATCGCATCATCCCTATACGCTACCTTATACCCCATCTCTATAACCTTACATTGAAGGTAAAGGTCTATAGCTATTAAATCTGGTATGCTTATACTCCTTGCTATACTTCTCTTTATAGATAATGCTCTACCCATGACTGTATACTGGTTTATGCTCATTAATCTAACCCTTCTAAGCCATAATGCATTGAATATACTTGCTCTACTTGCTATGCTGTTGTTACCTTTTATTGGTAAGATATTTGCAGCACAAAGTGCATAATCGCTGCCATACTCTTGTAGAGTATTTGCAAGTATTAATGTTGTATCAACTGCTGGTATTACATCTGCATCATATAGCACTATAACATCTCCCTTGGCATAAGCAAATATCTCGTTCCATGCACTTGCTGCACCTCTCCTCCCATCATGGTGAAGTAACTTTATATTTAAACTACTCCTGCTAGAATAGTCCTCAACCAATCGTACAGTAGAGTCATTCGAGTCATCAGATATTATAACCTCTTCTATATAACATTTATACCCTTTTGCAAGATACTCATTCATCTGCTTCTCTAATGCAATTAGTATGTTAACTATGCTCTTCTCCTCATTGTAGCTTGGTATCCCTATGCTCACATACATATGATTTAAGTATTTATCACGGTAATTTATTAATAGTAATGAAATACCCGCGGTAGCTCAGCCTGGTAGAGCTTCCGGCTGTAGTGGTCAGCCTTGGCTGACCTGAACAGCCCTACTAGGCAACAGAATAAACAGATACCGGAGTGTCGGGTGTTCAAATCACCCCCGCGGGATCATAATCTTTATTTTATTTATTTTATAATAATCTAATAATGCTTTATGTGAACTTTATATAGAATAATGGTTTAATTACTCATAAAGAGATCATTAATTAATAAATGGAATTCTATTAATTAAAACGAAGTTAAGTTTATCTTATAGCATGTATGTAATGCTAGCATGGTAGAGCAAGCTAAACAACAACAGTACATACTGTTTGAACAGAAAGACTCTATAGCAGTACTAAAACTGAATAGACCAGAGAAGTTAAATGCTATGAACCTAGATGTTATTGCACAGTTAAATAACATAGTTGATAGTATAAGCAATGACGATGGCATAAAAGCGGTTATAATAACTGGTACTGGTGAGAAGGCATTCTGTGCTGGTGCAGATATAGAGTATATGAGTAAGATAAGTCCTTTGGAGGCTGAACAGTATGCTATAAAAGGGCATGGTGTTATGAGTAAGATAGAGAACCTAAATAAGCCTGTAATTGCTGCTGTTAATGGTTATGCTCTAGGTGGAGGATGTGAACTTGCTTTGGCATGTGATATAAGGATAGCAAGTAAGAATGCCATACTAGGACAACCAGAGGTCAGCTTGGGTATATGTCCAGGATGGGGAGGTACACAAAGGCTAGCAAGGATAGTTGGTATCGCAAAGGCAAAGGAGCTTATATTCACAGGTAGAAGGATAAGTGCTGACGAGGCTTTAACTATTGGTTTAGTTAACAAGGTGGTTGAGTTACCAAGGCTTATGGAGGAGGCCTTAGCAATGGCAAATGATATAGCAAAGAACAGTTCATTGGCGGTTAGGGTATCAAAGACCTTGATAAATAGAGGTGTTGAGAGCGATATAAACACAGGATTAGGCTTAGAGATATGGGGATGGAGCCTATGCTTTGCTCATAGCGATAGAGTTGAAAGGATGACAAGGTTCCTACAGAAGAAGTGATCTCTACCAATTCTCCTCTATATTTAAATATAATGTATATACATTATTATTTCAGTTACCAATAAGCACTCTTTCCCATATCCCTGTTTATAATAACATCAACGTTAAGTGTATCAAGTGTGAACATTATGTTAACAGCTTTTATATTACTTTTGTATAGAAAGTAACGTTTACCATTGCTTATTATTGAACTCTCTACCTTTATTAACCCATCCTTCTTTAGCCTATGAACCTTTCTGTATGCAGTACTTACAGGTATATTATACTCCTTGCTCAACTGAATAACTGATTTAGGTTCATTTATAGTTGCAGCTAGTATTATCCTTGAATATCTATCAGCCAATGCATCAAGTATCTTATCTGTAAGTATCTTTCTCTTCTCATCCGTCTTCTCATCTATGTTCTGCATTTATCTATTTAGTATATAACATAATAAAAACTGTAGCAATGTATATTGCAAGCCGTAAGTATTTACAATAAGCTCATGCTATTAACAATATATATTGCTAATGAATTATAATAATTCTAATTTAGATATAATTAAATATCTAAATATTTTATAGATATAGGAGGTGAAGGAGATGCAAGAAGCAATCAATGTATTTGCAAGCATAGTGTACACTTCGGTATCTGCACTTATAGCAATACTCGCAGTATACATAGGCTTGTTTACATTTACAAGGCTTACTAGGAATATAGATGAGGTTAGTGAGCTTAAGAAGGGTAATATTGCAGTAGGTGTAACTCTAGCTGCTATGGCTGTAGTTATAGGATTAGCAACTGTAAAGGCTATACCTATAATAACTAATGAGCTCTTACTGGGACATATACTTAATGCAATCATACTAGGAGTTATACAACTAGGTACAAATGTGCTCATAGCAGTATTCACACAGTTTGTAGTTATAGCAATATTCAATGAGCTTACAGTTAGGAAAGGATTAAATCAGTTCTATGAGTTAAGGAATAATAATATTGCAATAGGTATTGGTCTTGCTGGGATAATAATCATGGTGGGCTTGATACTACAGCCTAGCAGTGAGATGATAACAGATGCTATAACCAATATGTTAAGGTAATGAAAGATTCTTAGAATAGAAACGAAATAAAAATAGAAATATTATATGAGATGATAATATTTATATTTTTCAAGTAGAAGGCATACTATGCTAGATATCAACGTTAACGATCTGTTAAGGTCAGCAGTATCATTATTTATAGTAATGGATCCCTTAGGGTTAGTACCATTAATAGTCTCTTTAACATCTAACCTAAACAGAGAGCAGAGTAAGAAGGTTGTAAGGAGCACTATATACACAGCAGCATCACTCCTGTTAGCATTTGCTTTAGCAGGACAACAGATACTACAGTTGTTTGGTGTAACCCTTGAAAGCTTCAGTATAGCAGGAGGTCTACTCCTACTCTTGCTATCGTTTGAGCTTCTCTTGAAAGGCTGGGAGTTGAAGGGTAATGCTATAGAGGTTGGTGTAGTGCCTTTAGCATTTCCCTTGCTAGTTGGGCCTGGGGCTATAACAATTACCATAATAACACTTGAACGTTATGGTATAGCAGTAGCACTCTTATCTGTTGGTATAGCAATAGTGCTAACCCTAATAGTATTCAATTTCATGCATATGCTCAATAGACTACTAGGGCAGTTAGGCTCACTTATAGTATCAAGGGTGATGGCTATATTGATAGCAGCAATAGCAATAGAGTTTATAATCTCTGGTATAGAAAGCATATTCTTAACTAAATAATGTATAAAACATGTGTTTATTACACATTAACTTTAATTTTTTAATATACAGTATGATATGTATGGATTATAGGAGTAGCAATACTATAGAGAATGACATATTAAAGGAAACTTCCAACATACTGGGAATACTCTCCAAGTATGATGCTTTAAAGATATTCTTGCATAGTATTGAAGGTATAGAGGCAGATACAAATGCATCAGATAAGCTAGGCTTAACAAAGAAGCAGTACTATACAAGGTTAAAGCAGCTAGTTGATGCTGGATTGATAGAGAAGAGGCAAGGTAAGTATGTTCATACAACTCTAGGCAAGGTTATATACGATAAGGCTATAAGGATGCT
Source organism: uncultured Nitrosopumilales archaeon (assembly GCA_964563995.1). Lineage (GTDB taxonomy): Archaea > Thermoproteota > Nitrososphaeria > Nitrososphaerales > Nitrosocaldaceae > JBBIQH01. The sequence goes on along the minus strand of CAZLZM010000004.1, from coordinate 9,552 downwards.
ATTTGAACATGTTAAGAACTCAAAGAAGTTACTTATGATAGATGTACTTAAGAGCAGTGGTAAGTTCGATATGGATGAGATATACAAGCTATTACAGATAAAGACTGAGGACATATACTATAAGGTAAGATTATTCACCAATTATGATGAACTTGTGAGAGCTGTTATAGCTAGGCTTGATGATAAGAATATTACAAGCATATATTATGCAACTAGAAGACTGAATCATGATATCATTAGCAAGATAGTATCATTATACAAAGAAAGGGGTATAGATATAAAGATACTTGTTGATAAAGCCTTGATAGATAGATATGGGAATAATAGTGCTTTAACTAGTATAAACAAAGAGTTTAAGAGTAATATTAAGATAGCTAGTATACCTTTTAGTCTAATACTTTGCAAGAATTGTAGCAAGGAACTGTTCATAGAATTGGTTAATTCAAACGATCCAAGTAGATTCTATGCATCTATAAATATTAAAGACGAATACATAGTTGATGAAGCTAAGGTATTATTTGATACACTCTTTGATAAATAGATTAATCACTAGTGCGGGGGGTGGGATTTGAACCCACGAACCTCTACGGACGGGATGACTTAGCATAAGACAACTTAAGTCCCGCGCATCCAAGTTGTTAAACTCTTTGGCCAGGCTTGGCTACCCCCGCTATTGTGAGATGGATGATACTTACTCATACCTACTTAGATTAAACCTTTAAAGAAGCTTAATAAACATTACAGAACACAAAAACATTAATTTACGTAACGTAGGATGATGTCAAGTTA
>CAZLZM010000004.1:0-8753 GCA_964563995.1 uncultured Nitrosopumilales archaeon | reverse complement strand
AATATTAAGTTAAGATACTTAGAGATCATCAAACTATGCCTCGGTAGCTCAGCCTGGTTAGAGCGCTTCCTTGGTAAGGAAGAGGTCGCGGGTTCGAATCCCGCCCGAGGCTTTTCAATGCTATAATAAAATAATGATTAAACTAACAATAAAATACATGATAGTATTAATTGTTAAATTGCAAGTAAAATCAGAGGATATTTTCTATAGATCTTATAGCATCTCTTATTGAGTTAATACCCTGATTGAATACCTTGCTCTCTTCCTCATCAAGCTCCAATTCTATTATCTTCTCTATACCATCTTCTCCTATAATAGCTGGTACCCCTATACATACACCATCGCTACCATACTCTCCATTCAGCATAGCACATACAGGCATGATCTCTCTTCTATCATTAACTATGGCATCGATCATGCTTGTAACAGCATTTGCTGGAGCATACACAGTTGCACCCTTCAATGCTATTACCTCTGCAGCAACCCTCCTAGTCTTCTCTACCAACTCTTTAGCCTTATCCTTACTAATTAGCATTGTAAGAGGTATCCCTGCTACTGAGGAGTATCTTATTAATGGGAGCATATTCTCTCCATGTTCCCCTATAACTAATGCATTAATAGATCTCCTTGATACCTTTAACTCCTCAGCTATGAACTCCTTGAACCTTGAGAGATCAAGCATGTTACCCATACCCATAACCTTATTTGATTTGAAGCCTGTTACCTTTAGTACGATATATGTCATTGGATCCAATGGATTAGTTACAGTAACTACTATAGCATCCTTAGCATACTCCCTTACATTCTTTGCAACATCTTTAACTATACTAGCATTTGTATTAAGCAGATCCATCCTAGTCATCCCTGGCTTCCTTCCTACACCTGCAACAACAACAATTATGCTTGAGCCTTGTATATCAGAGTAATCATTGGTACCTTTAATCTTAACATCCTTACCTTGCTCAGCAAGCATATGTGAGATATCCATAGCCTCTCCTTGTGGTAAGCCCTTAATAACATCAACTAACATTACATCATCTAACTCTCTCATGCCTACCTGTAATGCTATTGAACTGCCTACCTTACCTGAGCCTATGATAGTTATCATACTATGCTATGCAGACATAATGTCTTTATATACATTATTATTAATGATAACTTGTAAAATGTTATTGTTGATAGATGCTCAAACAGCGGGGATTGCAGGGGATATGCTATTATCTGCATTAGTTGATCTAGGAGCAGATAAACAAAAGGTTATTGACTCTTTACATAAATGTAAAGATGTTATAGATTGGTTTAATATAAGAGAGATATCATTTGAATATGTTAGTAGGTGTGGCTTTAAAGCAGTTATGCTTAATGTAGAGCATAGTAGTGAGAGTAAAAGGGAGCGTAAAGGTATTGAGTTATATGATACAATCTCAAGGTGTGCTGATCATTTAGCATTGAGTAGTAAGGCAAAGGATTTTGCTATTAATAGCATAAATGAGATAATAAGAGCAGAGGCTAAGGTGCATGATGAGGATTACTCTCACGTCCACTTACATGAGATATCTAGTATAGATACTATAATAGATGTATTAGGCACTGCAGTTGCTTTAGATACGTTAAGTGTATTCAAAGATAGTGTTAAGGTTTACTCTAGCAAGGTAGCAGTTGGTGGTGGTTATATAACATTCTCTCATGGGAGAATCAGTAATCCAGCACCAGCTATACTAGAGATATTCAAGGGTAAGAGGTTCACATTAGTAGGAGGTCCAGTAGAGGAGGAGTTAACAACACCAACAGGTGCAGCAATGCTAGTTAGTCTAGCAGAGGGCTCTCTAGACTTTTACCCACCGTTTGAATGCTTAAGCGTAGGTTATGGTGCTGGTAGCAAGAGCCTAGATCATTTAAATGTACCAAACATACTTAGAGTCATGCTTGCTAAAGAGCATGGCATGCTAATTAAAGATAATATCATAATGCTAGAGACTAGCGTAGATGATATTGATGGAGAAGCAATAGGTAGTTTAGTAGATACCTTATTTGCTAACAACGCAAGGGATGTTAACGTTATAAATGCTATAGGTAAGAAGGGTAGACCAGTGTACATAGTTAGAGTCTTATGCACTAGAGAGGATATTGGTAACATATTGGATGTAATAGTAAAAGAATCAGGCACACTAGGAGTTAGGGTTTATGAGAGCAGTAGATACATAGTTCCTAGAAGTATTATACATGTGCCTGTAAATGTAATGGGCAAAGATTACACAGTTAGGGTAAAGGTTGCTAGGGATGCCAATGGTAAAGTAATACATTATAAAGTAGAGTATGATGATATAAGTAGGATTGCTAAGGAGTTGAGTATATCATATAGGTTAGCAGCATCAATAATAAATAGTAGTGTGCATAATAAGTTGATTAAGGATGTATAATGAATAATATAAGTAAGAATCGTATAGATGAACTGATCTCTTGGTTCAAAGATAAGAATAGAGTATTGGTTGCGTTATCTGGAGGAGTAGATAGTGCATTGGTTGCATATGCTGCTCATAAAGCCTTGGGAGATAATGCGCTAGCTGTAACAGCAGACTATAAGACTTTAGCAAGGGATGAGTTAGAGTATGCTAAGATGATAGCAAGGGAGATAGGAATAAGACATATAATAGTAGAATACAATGAGTTAGAGGATGCAAACTTTGTTAAGAACAATAGTATGAGATGCTTTTATTGTAGGAGCAAACTAGCGATACACTTGAAGGCAATAGCAGAGAAGGAGCAAGTAGATGTTATAGTTGATGGTACCAATTTAGATGATACACTAGAGTATAGACCTGGTTTAAAAGCTTTAAGGGACAATGGTGTAAGGAGTCCTTTATTGGAGTTAGGTATAGGTAAGCAGGAGGTTAGATCATTAGCAATGCAGTTGGGTTTATCTGTTCATGATAAGCCATCTAATGCATGTTTAGCATCTAGACTTGCATATGGTGTAATAGTTACTAAAGATAGGCTTGAGATGGTCGAGAAGGCAGAGAGTATAGTTAAAAGTATATTCAATGTTAGACAGGTTAGGGTTAGAGTACATGAGCATAATGGTTACCTATTAGCAAGAATAGAGGTTGGTAGGGATGAGCGTAAGAAGCTATTTGATGAGAATAAGTTAGATATGCTAGACTCTATGCTTAGATCCTTAGGGTTTACCCATGTTAGTATAGATACAGGAGGATATAGGAGTGGGAACCTTAACATAATAGATCAAAATAATAATAGTAAGTTAATAATTAATTAATTATTTAAACTTGGTGGTAATGTAATGGTAATATATCTTGATAATGCATCAACAACAAGGTTACACGATAAAGTTATAGAGGCTATGATACCATACATGAGCATAAAGTATGGTAACCCTTCATCATTACACTCTTTAGGTAGAGAGGCTAAGAGAGCAGTAGATAGTGCTAGAGATAATATAAAAGATGCTATTAACCTTAATGCTAATGCAAAGGTTGTATTCACTGCTAATGCCACTGAGGCAAACAATCTAGCATTAAAAGGTATAGCATACTCACTAAAGAGCAAGGGTAAGAGCATCATAGTTAGTAGCATAGAGCATGAATCTATACTTGAGCCTTGTAAGGCATTGGAGAGAGAAGGCTTTAAGGTAATATACATACCAGTTGATTCTAATGCAACTGTAAGCATAGATGCTATTGAACATGCATTAAAAGAGAACAAGGATACTATACTTGTTAGTGTTATGCTTGCTAACAATGAGGTAGGGAGCATACAGCCATTGAAGGATATAGCAGAGATTGCACATAGATACAATGCTTTAGTGCATACAGATGCTGCACAAGCATTAGGTAAGGTAGTTATAGATGCTAAAAGCCTTAGTGTAGATCTTATAACCTTATCTGCTCATAAGTTATATGGACCAAAGGGTATTGGAGCATTATGCATAAACAGTAATAGTATATCAGTAGAACCTATAATGCATGGTGGCGGACATGAGTATGGATTAAGATCAGGTACTCAGAACGTTCCTGCCATAGTTGGATTCAGCAAAGCTGCAGAGATGTCGAAGGAGTTTATAGATGTATACTCAAGCAGAGTCAAGGCTTTAAGGGATAAACTTGAAAGAGCTATACTAGAGAGCATAAAGCATACAAGGTTAAATAGCACTGCTAAAGATAGGTTGCCTAATACAACAAATATATCGTTCTTGGGTGTAAATGGTGAGGATCTTATCATAAAGTTGGACGAGCATGGGATATGTGCATCAACAGGATCAGCATGCTCAACACTTAAACAGAAAGAGTCGCATGTACTAAGAGCAATGAACTTAAGTAAAGATGTTAGGAATGGATCACTAAGGTTAACACTTGGGATATACAATGAGGAGCATGAGATAGATTATACTATAAGCGTATTGGATAAGGTTGTTAAAGAGTTACGTACAGTTTCCCCTATTCTATCATTTAAGGATAATTAATTAATTATTAACGAAAATTTGGTTTAATTATTAAATTCATTCTAGAAAGAATTAATTAATTCTTGACGTAAGTGCGGGGGGTGGGATTTGAACCCACGAACCCCTAAGGGACTGGGTTCTAAGCCCAGCGCCTTTGACCAGGCTTGGCGACCCCCGCTAGTATACATTAGAAATGGATCAATTCAAATATAATTTTTATATTTAATTTTATTTATTATATTTGATAAATATAAATTAATATAAATTAGGTTATGCTTAGTCCTCCATCAACTATAATCATCGTTCCTGTAATCCAACTCGCATGCCTTGATGCTAGATATGCTATAGTATTTGCAACATCCTCAGGTTCTCCTATCCTACCCAATGGTTGTAACTTGCTTAAACCTTCTCTACTCTCTGTATCTTCTATGTAAGGTTCCAAGAACTTGCTCCTAACTGTACCAGGGCATACACAATTACATCTTATGTTATATTGTGCATACTCCAATGCTATACTCTTAGTGAACATTATTATCCCAGCCTTTAATGCGTTATATACTGCAAGAGGTATCCTATAAGCCTTTATGCCTGCTACTGAGGATACATTTATTATGCAACCCTCCTTCTGCTCCATCATTATTGGTAGAACTGCTCTAGTCATCCTTAAAGTACTCATCAGATTAAGGTTTATCAGGGTATCCCAGTCTTCATCATGCATTAGGTGAAATGGTGTAGGATCATTTATGTAACCTACGTTGTTAACTAGTATATCTATCCTATCGAAGTTCTTTAACACCTCGTTAACAGCTAACTGAACATCACCCTCTACTGTGACATCAGCCCTTATAGGCAAGGCATTTTCTATACTTGCTGAAACCTCCTTTAGCCTATTGAAGTCTCTAGCGATCATTGCAACCTTTGCTCCATGATTTGCTAGAAGTCTGGCAGTTGCCTCCCCTATACCTCTGCTTGCACCAGTTACTATTGCAACCCTATCCCTAATACCATAACAGTCCATCATGCAATTTATTTAAGAACCCATTATATAAGTAAATGGTTACTGATTTATTAAAACCTCTCTATTCTCATTTGTCTTAAGTTCATTAAATAACTGCCATGCATCATCAGCAGTAGCATTATCATGAACTATGGCTCTAACTGCTCTTATCATTGCTACTGGGTGATCTGACTGCCATATATTCCTACCCATATCTACACCAGCTGCTCCATTCTTAATAGCATTGTATGTAAGCTTCAATGCCTCATACTCTGGTACCTTCTTCCCTCCAGCAATAACCAATGGTACAGGGCAACTATCTACAACTCTATCAAAGTTCTCACAGTAATAGGTCTTAACTATCCTTGCACCTAACTCTGCTGCTATCCTACATGCTAACGCAAGGTACCTTGCATCCCTAGCCATCTCCCTACCTACTGCAGTAACTGCTAACACTGGAACACCATAACGCTCAGCTTCATCGACAAGCCTTGCTAGATTCACCAGTGTTCTATGCTCATGCTCCTCTCCTACAAATATAGATAAGGCTAGAGCACTAGCATTAAGCCTTAGAGCCTCCTCTATGCTAGTTGTTATATCTTCATTTGATAGATCTTGCTTGAGTATGCTAACCCCTCCAGATACCCTAAGCACTATTGGTATATCATTGCTAGCATCTACACAGTTCCTTAGTACCCCTCTAGTTAACATTATCGAATCTGCATATGGTAACAACGGTTCAATAGTCCTCTTAGGATTCTCTAGTTTAGTAGTAGGACCTTGAAAGTATCCATGATCTACAGCAAGCATAACTGTTCTGTTATCACCATGCTTGAATATCCTTGCTAATCTATTCCTCATTCCCCAGTCCATGCTCATAGCATATTCATACTATAAAGAATTATTTAACTCTTCATAATCATTATCTACACAATAATACAATAACAAAAGGAAGAGACAGATTAATATTAAGTTTAACAGGCTCAGATTTAAAGTCCTAATATGCAAGTATGTTACATTTTAAGGTAATACAACTGTGTATATAGAGGACTATTTTGAATCTTTCACAAAATACTTATATTATAATAAAGGGTAAGAAATAGAGAAGTACGAGACCATATGTATATTAAAACATCAGTAACTACTAAACTAAAACTACTAAACATGCTAGAGAACTCATCTTTAGGCTCTGTATCTATATTCGTGCCTATACTAGCAAACATGCTAACCAACTCGTACTTGATGGTTGGGGTTATAGCAGGTGCTTATGGCTTAACACAAGCATTATCATACATATACTTTGGTAGGCAGAGTGATAAGCATGGTAATATGGTTATGCTTGTTAGATTAGGTTTCTTAACATCTGCCGCATCATTCTATATGCATATATTAGCATACGATGGATTTACTCTATTGTTGTTGAGAGTATCTGCTGGAGTATCAACTGGTATGTATGCAGGTGCACTATTGGCATTGGCACATAGCAAGGGTAACAACTCTGGACTTGTAGGTGTCGTATCTTTTGGCTCACTAGGGTGGCTTGTAGGCTCTCTATCCTCAGGTATTATACAGCATATTAGTAACAACTATAATCTAGCATTCATATCTGCTGGTAGTATGTTTCTGTTAGGCTTTATAGTATCACTTAGGCTTGAGGATATAAATGCAAGTAATAACAACTGTAATATATGCATAGATGCTTATTTGAGTTGTAATTATAGCAAAGTTAGAAGAAGGTTAGATGGCTTATTGCACTTAATACATCTATTAAGAAGGAATAGAGCAGTATATTCTACATTCATGCTTAGACACCTTGGTGCAAGTATGACATGGAGCATATTCCCAATCTTCTTACATGATGAACTTAAATTAAGTAGCATTGAGATAGGAAGCATATATGCAATAAATGCACTAACACAATTCGTATTCATGAGCAAGGCAATGGGTAGAATAGTTAGTATGCATAACATGAATTCCATGCTACTGCAGTTAGGTACAATGTTATCAGCGTTTGTGTTCATACTGTACTACTTTGCAACAAGTTACCTGTACCTAGTTGTAGTACAAGTAATACTAGGGGTATCATGGAGTCTACTGTATGTGGGCTCACTGATCAATTTATTCAACTTGAACGGTAATGGATCTAAGGCATCAGTAAGCTCACTCCTAGAGTCAATGATCAGTATAGCAGTAATAGTAGGTTCTATTCTAGGAGGAATGATAGCAGAGTTATTTGGATTGAGGAGTGTTATACTAGCATCGTTTGTATTAAATGTATGTGCATTTGTAATAACAGCAGTAAGTAGATTTAATAGGAACGTTGGGGTATCGATGCTCAATGGCATAGTAAGGAAGTTGTTAATCTTAGTTAAAGTTAGCAGTAATTAGTACGAAGGATGTGATACTCTGTTTATAGTATACATTAATTTTATCGTTATTAATTACTCAAGTTTAACGGTATATAAACATCAATAGAAACGAATAGAACATGGTTTATACTAATAATATATATGCCCGCTATAGATGCAAAGATGGATTAAGGAATATACAGATAAGTTTAACTTTAGCTATAATCAGAAGAAGTTATTTGCTAGATATATAACTGGACTGATAGCATCAAACAATAAGACTGTATCTGGTATAAGCTCTATATTCATAAAGTAGAATAGGGTATCTATGAATAGATTCTTAACTGAATATAATTGGGATACTAAAAATAAATATGGATAGGCTTAATGAGTTACAGAATTATAATGAGATAAAATGGAGTAAGAATGGTATACTGAATAGATTACTATAATAGAGAAGAGAGGAGAGGATATGCCATATACTACTATACTGCTTAACTTAATTTCGAGACGCAATAAAGTTTATCCATTGCTAACAAAATAAAGATATGCAGAGATATGATCTAGAGGAAGCATATAAGCAAGAGAAGGATACTAGAGTTAAGGAGAGGATCCTTCTAGTAATATTGGTCAAGAAGGATGATGGTAAGTTACCTGCACATGCTGCTAAACTGCTAAATAGAGCAAAGTCATTGGCATACAGATGGCTTTACAGATATAAGTAAGAAGGTAGAGATGGCTTAAGAGATAAGCCTAGATCTGGAAGACCTTCTATGATGAGTAAGAAGGTAGAGATAGCATAAATAAATAAATAAATAAAGAAGGAGTTGATAAGCAACAGATATGGTTAAGGTAAGTGAGGTTAGGCACCTTATATACAAGAAGAAGGCTGGAGTAATGTATAGTGAGACTCATACAGGTTATTGCATAAGTGGGGCTTTACACAGAAGGT
>CAZLZM010000003.1:23279-25510 GCA_964563995.1 uncultured Nitrosopumilales archaeon | reverse complement strand
AACTGGACCAGAGATGGTTATGCTTAGCAGGGCTTTCAGATAGCAGGTGGGGAGGGGATTCGAACCCCTGTATACCCGCTCTGCAGGCGGGCGCATAGCCGCTCTGCCACCCCACCATTCACCAATAATAATTTAATTTATTTTATAATCATACCTTTAGCATATTCTTCGATGCTAACTTTATATCCTCTGCTTTAACAGTCTTCCTACCAGCATGTAATGCTAACTCCACTGCATGCTTTGCTAACTCTAACCCTATCTCTTCTAATACCTTCCTTAACTCATCAGCAGCATCATCACTAACCCTTTCTGCTCCAGCCTTCTTTATTATCCTGTACATTGGTGCTAGGCTTAGTTCATTATCTTCCATGCTTAGTCTTAATGCTTAACAATAAATAAATTTAGTTGTTAATATATAATTTTAATATGTTGATAGATTCACATATACATCTAAGCGATGATGAGTATACAAGCATAGAGAATGAGGTTATAGATATGCTTAAGGCATTAGATATTAAAGCTATATCAGTATCCATGGATACCAATACATCAAGAAGAAACTTGAGTCTTGCAGAAAGATACAATGATGTTATAATACCATTTGTAGGTTTGCATCCATGGTGCATAGAGTATGAGGATATAGACAGCTTTACCTCATTTATACTATCCAATATAGATAAGATAAAGGGTATAGGCGAGATAGGTCTTGATGCTGCCTATTCAAGTGACTACAAGAAACAGAAGATAGTATTTGAGAGCATGCTAAGTATAGCTGAGAAGTACAAGAAACCCGTATCTATACATTCACGTAGGGCTATAGACGATGTTCTAGCAGTGTTAAGTTCATACAAGCTCAATGGTGTTCTACTCCATTGGTTCTCTGGGAGCAAGAAGCAGCTGATAAAGGCTAACGATATGGGTTACTATGTATCCTATGGCCCTGTTCTTGTATACTCAGAAGAGAAGAGGATGTTATTAAGGAATAGCAATATAGATCTAGTGCTTATAGAGACTGATGGTCCAGTAAGATATAGTTCATGCTTTAATAACTCAATGGCATTACCATCATTCCTTGTAAGTGTAGCATATGCATTATCAGATACCCTTAACATGCACTACTCTGATGCTGAAGAGATCCTTCTAAAGAACTCTTTAAGGTACCTTAACTGCTAATTATTTATACTGCTTTAGATTATGAGCATTATGCCAGCAAGCGTTGTTGTAGGAGGGTTCTTTGGTGATGAAGGTAAGGGTAAGATAATAGCATATCTTGCATTAAAGGATAAGCCTAGCATAGCTGTAAGAGGAGGTGTAGGACCAAATGCTGGACATACATTTACAATTAATGGTAAGACATACAAGGTAAGGATGCTCCCAAGTGCAGTTGCATATGATAGATGCATGTTGATGATAGGTGCAGGCGTACTTATAGATGTACATGTTCTACTCAAAGAGATTGAGGAGTTCAAGGTACAATCTAGAGTTAGAGTAGACTATCATGCAGGGATAATAGAGGATAAACATAAGCATGAGGATAAGTATAGTAAACAATCCAGTATTATAGGTACAACAGGTTCTGGTAGTGGACCAGCAAATGCTGATAGAGCGTTAAGGCTACTCAAGGTTGCTAAAGACATTGATACATTGAAGGATTATTTAGATGATGTTAGTTACTTGGTCAATAAGGCTTTAGATGATGGTGAGCATGTGTTAATAGAGGGTACACAAGGCACATTTTTATCCCTATACCATGGTACTTATCCTTATGTTACATCAAAGGATGTAACAGCATCTTCTATATGTGCAGACGTAGGCTTGGGACCAAAGAGGGTTGATGATGTAATACTTGTATTCAAATCATATGTTACTAGAGTAGGCGCTGGTCATCTAGAAGGAGAGTTGAGTAGAGAGGAAGCAGCAAGGAAGGGATGGCTTGAAGTTGCAACTGTAACTGGTAGAGAGAGGAGGGCTGCGCCATTCAACTTTAACCTTGCTGCAAGGGCTGTTATGCTTAATAGCGCTACCCAGATAGCATTAACCAAGATAGATATACTATTCCCAGAGTGTAAGCATGCTAAAGAGTATAGTGAGTTGAGTAACGATGCTAAAGAGTTCATTAAAAGCATAGAGGAGAGGTTAAAGGTTAAGGTTACGCTTGTAGGTACAGGCGAGGATGTATATGATATAATAGATCTTAGAGAAAAGGTAAATAGATATGTAATCCTTTAATT
>CAZLZM010000003.1:0-23179 GCA_964563995.1 uncultured Nitrosopumilales archaeon | reverse complement strand
TATATGATATAATAGATCTTAGAGAAAAGGTAAATAGATATGTAATCCTTTAATTATTCTAATATCTAATCAAATTGGTGAGGATACCTTACTATATACAGTTGGATAGTATAAATGATCTAGCAAGACTAGCAGCAGCACTAGAGATGGTACCGTTACCCATCTACTCATTCAAGCTTAAGATTAAAGAGCAAGAGAGTAACATATTAGCTATAGGGCTTAACATGAACATGGGCAGACCAGTATTCTGTTACGTTGATGCCTCATGCAACGGTGAGTTTATAGCATATAGAGCATTCATGGGCAGTGAAGAGGTTAATATAGTTAATGTAGCAAACAACCCAGTCTACTCCTATGCTCCAGTGATAAGGGTTCTAAATATGCCTAAGAGACTGCTAAAGAGTTCAAAAGGTATAGAGTATGAATCTATAATGTTAAATGATCTGATCAGCCTAGTAAAGTTAGGATTGTACAAGTATATGAGGGATGAGATATTGATACCATTGTTCCTATCTGTTGATAAGAGTGATGGTAATGGTATATTAGGCACGTTCATAGGTGGTAATGATGATGGTTATCCATACTTCTGTTATACAGTATTGCATAGTATACCAAAGGAGAATTTTGTAAAGTACTCAAGTCAGAGCGATGAGGCACCAATGTTCACTAATAACATAGATGAGCATGGATACATATACATGAAGGTTATAAGGTTAAAGAGCCCAATAAAGGTATGAGCTTCATATCAAGGATGAAGGAATCTGCAGATGCTAAGAAGAGTAGAATAGTATTAGCATTAGACTTTAACATTGGTACAGATATAGAAGCAGTTTACAATACTATAGAACTTCTTGCTGAGCATATATGTTCTATAAAATTGAACATGCACCTCATATTGCCATTAACAATAGATGAGTTAAGGAGTATAAATGATTATGCACACTCAAAGGGATTGCAGAGTATAGCAGATATAAAATTGAACGATATACCTAGCACTAACATGAATGCTATAGAGCATCTATACAGGGCAGTATTCGATGCTATAACAGTAAATCCTATAATAGGATATGATGCATTGTATGATACCATAAGTTATCTTCACTCAAAGGATATGGGTGCTATTGCATTGGTCTACATGAGCCATGCTAGTGCAGAGAGTACATATGGGATGAGGATAGAGTATGATCATAAAGGCTATGCTATAGGTAAGCTCTACATGCTTTTCTTAATATTGGCCGTTGAGTGTAAGGCAGATGGTATTGTAGTTGGAGCTACTAGACCCAATATTATAAAGGAGTGTAGAGACTACATCATTAGCAGGAGGTATTTAGAGTCTAGCTATCAAAGGCAGAACCATGATACAGTAATATTCTCTCCAGGTATAGATGTGCAAGGAGGAGATGTAAGGCATGCTATAGAGAATGGCACTGAATATGTAATAGTGGGACGTAGCATAATAAATGCACAAGATCCACTTGCCAAGGTAGTTAAGCTGAAGAAGGTTATAAATGAATTAAATTATTAAGCATAATATATGAAGAGAAGAAATATCTTAAGCATACCTAGCCTTTAAGAATCTATCAGCTTCTTCAAGCACCATCTTTGAGTTCTTGTAAGTTAATATATTCATTACTTCATCAAATCTACCCCATCTGTAATCATTATGCTCATATGATAATCTTACCTGTAACGTCTCTGTATATGCTAAGTAATAAATTACGATCTTATGCACAAGTATACCAGCACGTCTATACATGTACTCAACTACCCTCCTAAACCCATCAACAAACTCAATATTACATATGCTAGTCTCTTCTTTAACCTCCCTTCTAACTGTAGTTAGCTCATCCTCATCCTCTTCTATATTCCCCTTTGGGAAGTCCCAGTGTCCAGCATTGTAGTGTAGTACAAGATAGATCGGTTCTTTATCCTTTAAATTAAATAACACCGCTCCAGCAGAACGTTCTTCCTGCATCTATCATTATCCTGCTTTACCTTCATATTAATTTATTTTTAAACTTAATTAATTAATGAGATAATACAATTAATAAATGAAGCATAACAAGCATAATGCTTGTATAATGATTTGTAATATCTTATGTTATAATAACCCTTTATTTTAGCATGATCTTTAGCATAGTTCAATAATTACAATCTAACCAGTGACATAATAATTAGCAAAATATAATAGAGATGATGTTAAATGCATAATATGACAAAATGTGTAAAGTGCGGTAATGAGATAGATATGAATGTAGAGTTGGATAATAGAGCAAGGAGTTACAATGCTTGTCATAACTGTTGGAATGAGTGGGTAAGGTATAGCATAATGGTTATAAATGATCTTAGACTTGATATGTCTGTAGCAGAGCATAGGCAGCTGCTTAAGAAGTATGAGAGGATATTCTTTGGTGTTGAGAAGTTGGATCAGGGTTTAAGGGATGTGAGTAAAGAAGAGGAGAGAGTTCCAGATAAGTATTAATTTGAATGATATCTAAATTAGTAAATAATTAATTGTGGTGTTATCCTTTTATACAGTTATAAATATTTATAAATTTACTTAATTATATGTAACCTATTGCATCTAGAGCATAATTAGGTATGCTCTTTATAAGTAGCATCCTCCTATCTGCATCGAGCTCATCTATTACTTGTCTTATATCTGCTGCAATAGAAGCCTTAACCTCTTGCTGTATTGAGTTGAAGGTATCTATTAAAGGCTCAAGGTTTACTCTTGCTAATATACTAGGGTTATCTGCTAATAACATTGCATATATCTTGAATAGCGATATCCTCTTCTCATATCCAAACTCATAGAGTAGCTCTAACCATGTCTTAAATAGCCTTGCAACTATGCTCATATCCATACTTGGGAGCACTTCTATAACGCTCTTTATCATCTCAATCCTATCCTCATACTCTAACGTAAAGAAGTCATTCATTCTATTCCGCATCATGGGTTTCCTTAAGAATTCTGGTATGCTAGCAAGTATCTGTATTATATTACTTGTTACATTACTATTACTACTCTGCATAGTATCCATTACACCAATATAGTTATATTTTCTTATTTAATTATTATCATTGATGGATAATGATGCAGATAGCAACAGTAAAAGCAAGAGCATAATAGTGCTATGTATAGATAGAGATGATGATATAGGCACTAAGGCAAGCATGAAGACTCCTATAATAGGCAGGGATAACTGTATACATGCTGGGATAAGGCTTGCAATAGAGGATCCTGAGGATGCTGATGCAAACGCTATATTTGCTGCTGTAAAGTTGTATGAGGAGTTGTTAAGCAAAGGTTACAAGAGTGAAGTTGCATTACTCTCTGGCTCATACAATAGAGGTATTGAGGCAGATGAAAGGATAGTGTATCAATTGCATGATGTATTAAGCAGGTTCAATGCTAATGCTGCTATAATGGTATCTGATGGTGTTGATGATGAGGCAGTACTACCAATTATACAAGGTATAGTTCCAGTTATATCAGTACAAAGGATAATAATAAAACATAGCAAGAGCGTAGAGTACTCCTATGCCTTATTTGGTCGTTACATAAAATCTTTAATATACGATCCTAGATACTCAAAGTTCTTCTTGGGTATACCAGGTGCACTCTTGCTAGCCTCTGGCCTATCTATAGTGCTTAACTTTGCTGAGTATCTGATGCCTATACTCTTTATAATACTAGGTTCAATATTCGTAGTGAGGGCATTTGATGTAGACAGGGCTATAATAAACTTTACAAGGAGTAGCAGTCCATCAAGTTTCATAAGGATATTCTCTCTATTTGCAGGTATAATGATAATATTGGCAGGGATAAATGCAGGGTATGTTAGTGCTATATCTCTCATTGGGGTAAATAATAAAAGTAACGATATACTCAACATATTCTTGAATAGACATATAATAGCATCGTTCATAACAAATATGCTACCATTGCTATGGATAGGTTTAGGGGTTATATTTGGTGGTCATCTGCTTAGCGATGTATTTAAGAGCAATGCTAGACTATTGAGCGATTCATTAAGACTTGTTGTTCTAGGATTATTCTATATACCTGCACAGCAGATGGTTAACATGATAGAGGGAGATGTTAATCCATTCACACTAATCTCATCCTTACTCCTTGGACTTGCTATTACACTCATAGCAGCAACGCTAGTTTATGAGTATTATAGGAAGAAGAGTAACAACTCAATTCTACCTTCTAACAATAAATAAAATAATTACTCTAGATCCAACCATCATCAAAATGATTATTAACAAGGAGAAGGTAAAGGTTACCATGAAAGTTAAATGTCCAAAGTGTGGTTCTATAGCGATATTAGAAAATAACTTCTCTAGGGTTAGATGCAGCAACTGTATGTTAGATGTCACATATGGTGAGTATGTCAAGATACTTGCTTACACAGATCCTAGATATAGGGATATACTGAACGATTATAAGCTTTAAAGGAATGCTATTAATTAGTTAATAAGATACTGTATGAACAGTCTAGAGCTATTAAGTATAACACTGTACTTGGTAGGATTATTATTAAGTTTTCTCATAGGATTGAATTCATACAAAGGATACAGGGTAACTGCTAGCCCTACAATGCTAAGATTATCCATAGCTTTCTTATCCCTCTCTTTAGCATCCCTACTTAGTATCATAGAATTGTACTTTGCTGGAGTACATGCTATAATATTCATACCTACTACTATAGCTTACTTCTTTCTAGCATATGCATACACTATACAGAGTAGCTTTAAGTATATGATACCTTTGTTAGCATTGATAACATTTGCTATATCTCCATTCTTCAGCATATCTGGTAATGTGGTAGAGTATGTTAGTAAGGCAGTAGCATTCATACTATTAATGTATGGTAGTACACAGAGTATGGTTATTGCATTACCAAAAGTAAGAACAAATTTATCCTCCTTGATGGTACCAATTGGACTATCTTTAATAGCACTAGGAGAGTTTGTATCATGGTATGATCTAATATTCAATAACATAACTATATTATATCACTATCTCTCTATGGTAATAAAGATAAGTGGTCTTGCCCTGATATATGTAACTATACATATGTTATTTGCTAAGACAAGAGTAAGGTTTAGCAGTAATAACTAATCAATAACTATTAATTAATATTTTTAGTATTCATTGTATCATTTTATAGAATTTAAAATTAAAAATGTATGGGTTAGTATAATAATAATAATAATAATTAATACTCCTCTTCTATCTCCTCTTCCTCGTAATCGTACTCCTCCTCGAAATCTTCTTCCAAATCCTCCTCAAACTCCTCTTCCTCAAACTCCTCCTCTTCTTCTCTTACCATGGATTCTTATCAAGCAAGTGATCTATTAATAAGTATTTTGCTCTACTTCAATATTAAGATGTTGCCTTATAGGTTAAAGTTATTAGAGTAGGAGTAGAATTAATATGGAATAAATATGAATAGATTAAACGATGAAACTAATATAAATACATTGAACATAAGATTCAATATTCTAGTTACTACATTCAGATACCATGAACACAATGCATTACATGAGATAGTTGAGTTACTTAACAAGCTTGGAGATTATAATGCCAAGGTATCTTATACTAGGATATCAGGTTTGCTTTTATGCTACACTAATCTAGATCCTTTCAGGGTAGTTAATGATCTCTATAGCATAGTGCAAGAGGAGCCATGGAGGATAAGGTACATACTACGATGTATACCTATTGAGGATGTTGTTAACACTAGGATAGATGAGATAAGTGCTTCATGTGTACGACTTGCAAGAGCAAAGATAGATGTGCATGAGAGCTTTAGGATAAGCGTTGAGAAGAGGTTTGCACCAAACATACATACAATGGATATAATAAGAGCAGTAGCACAACATATAGATAGACGAGTTGATCTTAAACATTTCGATTGGAATATACTAATAGAGATAGTAGGTAATAGGAGTGGTATATCTGTACTTAAGTTAGGAGATATATTCAGTAGTGTTAAAGCAAAGCGTTGTATGTAATTATATATATTCAAATTCTATCTATATAACAGGTTTGCCCTCTCAGCAAGTATACTTACTATAGCCTCTTTTATTGAGTTATCATGAGCAAGTATACATGAGTATAGTTCATCTCTATCTATTCTATGTAACTTTAGTATATGCTCATACCTACTAGCGTCATCATTACTATCATTGTAATAATTATGCGCTATATTGCTACTAGTACTGTTGATGCTATCTATAATAGTGATAAGCCTATCACCTAATTGTACAAGCATATCATACGAGCCCAATGCTATAATGATAGCACTGTTTTTTCCATGCTTTAAACCTAAGATCTCTATAGCCTTTGCTATCTGATCTACACATGCTAACCTTAAGATCATATCTATCTCTATCTTATCAGCAAGTAGTATTCCCCTCCTTCTAGCCTCTATGCTCTGTTTAATTATCTCAATGATATGCTCCTTACCTACTATATTATCTGTATTAACTATTTGTAGATTAACCTTAGCCTCTATACTCCTAATATCCATTATGAATCTAGTAGGTTCATCTATGAATGCATTGAAATATAGAAGCATTACATAAATCTCATCATTATTCTTGCTAGAGCTAACTAACCTTATTATCTCGTACCTCTTTTTAGTATTAGAAGTGTTCATTATCATATGCTTAACCACCATGCACAACTGTAAGTATGCTAACTTGGTCATCGCTATCTATTATCGCATCCAAACCCCCAAGTAATGAGGATTCTACCCCATTTATAACAACTATTATATTTGAGTTGTTAGTGAAAATTCTAGCATCATTACTAACACTTGCTAATAGCGATAATAACTCTCTTACGGTTAACTCCGTAGCATCAAACTCTACATATTCTTTTCCTACTACCCTCTTTGCTCCACCAAGTAACCTAACCCTTATCATCCCCTTGCTCTTGTATACTCTCTTGTATAGCCTCTTGTTTAACAGCAGTCTCTTTGCTACCCATCATATATCTAGTTATATACCCTGCAACCTCGTTCCTAAGCTCCTTCGACCTGAATACAGCTATCTTGTTAAGTAGTTGCTTATTGCTCTCAAAGTCAGTAGTAAATGCACCATCATATCTCTCTATCAACTGCATTGCAATCCTCTTTATTCTATTCATAATTAGAGTTTCATGACAATAGTCTAATTTATCTCTTTATAAATTATAGTTCATGTTTATTTTATTGATACCATATTTATAATACGAGAGTATTTGATAGTAGTATAAATAACTTGCTAATATTGGTTTATTACTTAATAATTCTTTTTACACCCTCTAATACACGTTAGATATGAGATGTAGATGTGGGGTTATGTTAGATAAACCATGGATGGTAAGTGCTCATAGATGTAAATATACAATAAGCGAGCATGAAAGAATAAGATTCTGGAAGAGGTTCATAATAGTAGAATGCATACTTGTAGTATTTACAGTAATAGCATACCTATTAAGGGTATAAACAGTAGATTTTTAAATGGTTCAACTATTAATAAAATAGTATGAAGGGAGAGGACAGGGATGAACCATGCCCAATATGTAACGCTGAGATGATTGAACTAAAAGGTGGAGCATGTCTACTTATGTGCCCTAACTGTGGAGCAAGGATAGACTGTTCAGATAAATAAATAATTCTATCTCTTCATTATAAAATAATATTAATAATAAAAATCAAGTGAAGAAAAAGTCTTCTAATTTTGATGCACCAAGTATAACGTCGAACTCATACCCTAGCGCACTTAGTATCTGATCAAATGTGCTCCTCATATACTCAATATACTTCTCAATATCTATCTCATCAACCTTAGCAAGTTCCACTGGTTTTACCCCAGGTTGCGTCGTTGTCTTTACAAATGATATTATATCACCAGCCTTAACCTCTCTCTTACCCTGCTCTTCAAGCAACTGCGCTGCTCTTATATGCTGTGGTATACTCTTCTTGTAATCGCTTGGTGCCTTCCCTACCATAACATTGAACGCTAAATCTTGTAATGGTATCTTCCTTGCTTTAAGTTTACTAGCATAATCTTTAACTATTCTTCTAATCTCCTCTCTTGCAACCTCAAAGTCCTCTGGGGTATTAACCTTACTTAATATATCTATTACAGAGTAGAAGGCATCTCTAATGAACTGTGGTGTATGGCTCTTCTTACCAGTTAACCCTTTAACATCAACATTACCATCCATTAGCACTCCTAGGTAGTTCTTCTTTCTCTCGCTTAATGCAATGTATCTATACTGCTTATCCAAGTCTAGATCCACACCCAATTCCTTCTTTGCCCACAATGCTATACTCTCTATCTGCTCCTTTGTTGCACCCTTTAAGAATAAGGAATCCGTATCACCATAAATAACTTGTATACCAAGTTCTCTGCACTTGTTTATAGTGCTAGTTATTATATATCTGCCTATTGCAGCAGTAGCTTCAGCAGCAGGTAAGAAGTACAATGGGAATATCTCAGCGCCCATAACACCGTAGCTTGCATTAAGTATAACCTTTAACGCTTGGCTTATAACATTATAAAGCTCCTTATCCTCAGGCTTTAGAGATCTATCCTTTGATAACTGCTTATAGTAGTTAACCCTAAGATCCCTTAATGAGCCTATGAGTAGTGATGTTATTCCCCTTCTCTTCTTGCATACCCAATGATCAGTCTCAGGTATTCTATTTATCTTACACTCTTCATGCACACACCTAACAGTCTCATAAGATAGGTTGTACACCTTTATTATACTAGGGTATAGACTTGCAAAGTCTAATACAACAACATTGAAGTGTACACCAGGTATTGGTTCTACAACAAACCCTCCCCTATACTTCTTATCCTTTATAACTGCGGTTGTTGATGCTACACCCTTCTGCTCAAGATCCTCTTTCCTTGGTATTAATGCATTCCTCCTCCTATGCTCAAAGTAGATCATACTTCTTATCCATTGTGATACCCCTAGTCTTGAAAGGTCCTCTATAGGCATCTTTGCTATCCTTGCTACAGCTATAAGTAACTTCATAAGCAGATCGTTACTGAATGTTGTTAATCTATATGTTATCCTAGCATCATTATAGCAGTAGCTAGCTAGTTCATACAATGGGAGATCTCCTATATTACCCTCGAACTTTATCTTAGACTCATTCAAGAGAGCCTCACTTACAGCATTCAAAGTGTATTCTGAGTACTTGTGACTGAAAGCATATATCTGTATAGATTTGTTGGTAAATGTTCTATAGAGATCTATATGCACGCCATGCTTTACACTAGCCGCATCTCTAAGCATGGTTATGGGGATCTCACTCTTCTTTACACCTAGATTCAATGCTCTATTGTATAGATAGGGTAGATCGAATTCATCACCATTGAATGTTATTATAAATGGATAATCTAGCATCCTATTGAATGTATATCTTAGCAACTCTTTTTCATCATCAAAGAATAGAATATTTACATTGTTATCTTCTAGAAACTTGTCTATGCTTCCATTACTACTATCCCTACGTCTTAGTAAGAGAACCTCATTAACATTATCACTCCCAACCAAGGCAACTGCTATGACCTCATTCCTTGCCTTTTGGGCATCAGGTATCCTATCGTTCTCTGATACAACTTCTATATCTAATGCTAACCTTTTTATGGATGGTATAGGTTGATTGAGTAACCTAGCCCATTCTTGCAGGTAGTTCCTTAACTCTTCACTACTGCTCTTATCGTATGTTATGCTATCGAATATCAACTTCTTTAGTGCTAGTTCAACATTCTCATCCACCTTGTATTCATGCTTCTTTATCATATCGTTATCTATGGAGTAGTATAAACCAACTATCAGTTCATTATCGTAGAGATAGTTCTCATAGTATTTAATATCAGACTCCCATGTCTTGAGTATGTTCCTAATACTCTTCTCGCTTGATGTACCTCCTATCGCCAATGGATCTGTAGTAACTATCTTAACTAAGGATACCTCTCTATCATTAAGCAAGTCGAACTTCTTCACATGCTCAATTCTAACTATATCATTCCTACCCTTCAACTGCTCTAATGCTTCATCACCCTCTAAAGCAAAGCAGTAAGGCTTATGTTCGGTCTTATCATACCATAGGTAGATCCTACCATCCCTTGCATTGTAGAACTTTAGCACTGCAACCTTCCTATCACCATCGTAAACAGCAGAGACTAGTAGTGAGGGTTCAAGGTTATGTGTATCTGCACATAATGCACTTATCTTATCTGTAATATTAACACCTCTGATCTTATCATCTATACTTACATTGGTAATAGAATACATACTGCTATTCATCATGCTAGTAATACTAACTTAATTGTTACTAAATAAATATGATGCTAACATTTTTTATTTACATAATGTAAATGCTTTGATAATGGACATAGAATGGATAGAACATAGGCTTATAAAGAGTAAGAGCCTAGAGAAGAGAGAATATCAGGTTAACATAGCAAGGGTAGCATTGAATAGGAATACCTTGGTAGTGTTGCCTACAGGACTTGGTAAGACTACTATAGCACTACTTTTAGCTGTAGATATGCTTGATAATGGTAAGAGAAGTATTATCTTTGCTCCTACTAGAGTATTGGTAAATCAGCACTATAACTTCTTCAGAGAGCATATAATAGAGGGTAAAGAAGACGACATAGCATTAGTTACAGGCTCAAGTCACCTACATGAAAGAAAAGAGGCCTGGTCTAAAGCAAGTATAGTATGCTCTACTCCTCAAGTAGCATTAAATGATGCTAATAGAGGTATATTGAGTATAGACGATTTTTCACTGCTTCTTTTTGATGAGGCTCATAGGGCAGTTGGTGATTATGCTTACACTAGGCTTGCAAGGTTAAGCAATAATGCTAGGATAGTCGGCTTTACAGCAACATTACCAAACGATAAGGACAAGGTCATGGAGATAGCATGTAACCTTAAGATAGAGAGGGTAGAGGTTAGAGGTGAGGATAGCCTTGATGTAAGGTCTTATATCAAGGATACCAAAGTAGAGTTTGTTGATGTAGAGCTAACCCCCTTGTTCAAGGATATAAGGGAGCATATACTTGATGCTTTGAACAGCAAGTTGGAGTTATTAAAATCATATAATATAATAGATAGCTTAAGAGTTGGTGTAAGAGATCTTATAAAGATTAGGGATGAACTGAATGCTATACTAGCAAAGGTTAATGATGTTTATGATGTAAAGACTAGTAAGGGAATAGCAGAGGCATTGTACAATGCAATAAGATTGAATCATGCATTAAAAGTACTTGATACACAGGGTTTAGTAGCATTTACAAGGTTCTACGAGAGGCTAACAGAGAGAAGGGGATTGGGTGTAAAAGCTCTAGTTAACCGTGATCTTAAATATGCATACGAGCTCGCTCGGGGAGCAGAGATCTCTGGAGTAGAGCACCCAAAGCTAAAGAAGTTAGTAGAGATACTTAATGCTAATGTTAAGAGTAATAACAACGATAGGGTACTTGTATTTACAAGTTATAGAGACTCTGTATATGCAATATACAATAGATTGAAGGAGTTAGGCTTTAGGGTAGGTTATCTTATAGGCAAGTCTGGCGTTGTTGGTTTAAGACAGGATGAGCAGTTAAGTATGGTAAGTAAGTTTAGAGATGGAGAGTATAATATACTTGTAGCAACTAGCGTAGGAGAAGAAGGCTTGGATATAGCAGAGTGTAATCTAGTGATATTCTATGATAACGTGCCTAGTGCAATAAGGTTTGTGCAGAGGAAGGGAAGAACTGGTAGAAGGATGAGTGGTAAGGTTATAGTATTGGTAGCAAAGGATACCATAGACGAGGCTTACTATTGGATAAGCAAGAAGAAGGTTAAAGAGGTAAACAAGGTAGTAGGTATAGTAAATAGTATTCTTGCTAAAACTCATAAAGATACAGACAAAAGAAGACACAATGAGGATAATGGAAAAAGATTGGATTATTTCTTCTAAAAGTTTATAGATATAAACGAGCTTCTTGAACATTATTTTGAATATTTATGGAGAATATTCAAAAATAATAATTTGTATAAAGGATCAAAGAGATTTAATTTATGATTATGAGCACTTAGAATTAAATACTACTAATATAATTATAGAATTAATTGCATTGCTACCCCTAGTGACAGTACTCTTACTTGTATCGAATATTCTAATCTTTATACTAACACATACAATTACTTACTATGAATGGTATAGATTTGGTTCGGTGCCTTTTTATCTGCTCAATGATGGTAAGATGTTCATAATAACATCGTTTACTTCAATGTTCATACATGCAAATGTAGTACATATAGCATTTAACATGCTTGCACTTGTTGCCTTAGGTAGGGTTATAGAAGAGTTGGTAGGCTCATCTAGATACGTATTGATATACATGCTTTCAGGACTGGCTGGTGTATTTACGCATACTGGATACTCACTAATAACTGGTAATGGAGTTAATACACCACTTGTAGGAGCCTCTGGAGCAGTATCGGGAATAATAGGCTTAGCAGCTGTTCTAGGAGACAGGTATGCCTATGTATGGCTTGGTGCACAGTTTATATTCATAATAGCAGGATTATCGTCTATAGCATACTTTGCACATATAGGCGGATTTGCTCTTGGGTTTATAGCAGGCAGACTAATATATAGTAAACAGGGGATCAAACCTTAAATTAAATTATTATATGATTGGTTTTAGATAATACTGGGCTATCCATACTCGGGAGCGTGAGGCTAGCTACATCCATACTACTTCAGGGTTCAGCCCGTGTATGGATATAGCTAGCTCTCGCCTCTATCTTGCTAGGCTTCTGGGTTACCCCATCCCCTCTTGCAAGATAGAGGCGTCTTGTGAGTAGTGCGAGTATCAGAGCTTCCTCTGCTACTAGCACTACTCACTAGGCCACTCCCTTTCCCGATGGATAGCCCTATTACTATTAGGGAAGAAGTAGAATTTAAGTATTTCTAGGTAATCTCTAAAGATACATGATCTATAAATAGTATAGTATATGTTACCATTATTCAATAATAGTTATTATAATCAATGAACTCGATACTCTTTATTAATTCTACATAAGTCTCAGGATCCATCTCTTTAACTATAGCATCATCGACATTTATAACAAGTACTGAGTGTAATCTAGCATTCTTTATCTCCTCTACCTTTATGGGAGGATTGGCGTAGTATCTATCACACAATGCCTTAACGCTTGATATCTCATTATTACTCCTATACCTTGGTGGCTTCAAGAATATCCTCTGTATAGGCAGTATGTTTAGTATTGGTGTAGCTAAAGCGAATTTGTCAGCAAATGCACTGTACCTTGATATCTTACTTGCTACCCTAGCAGATGTGTATGTTAACGGATCCAATGCATGTTCTGGGGGTACAAATCCAGTCTCTATCTCTGCTATAAGGATGTTATCATTCTTGGTAGCATAAAGGTCACATACAAGTATATCATTCAACTGTCTTTCAACGTCAACATCATATCCATACTTTATAAAGTGCTTTGCACAAACAACCTCAAGTATGGAATGGTTTATCTTAACTATATTGCGTTTATACAACTCTATGAGTCTATTCCTAATATAGTTTATCCTTTTAATCACACTTTCGTTCTCATTAACTGTTATCTTTGATACAATCTGGTTTATATCGTACACGAATCTTTCTACATTCACTGCATTATGAATTAAAAATAGGCTATATTTATTATATTATTTATTACATTAAAACGTTAGTTAACGCTCTACCTCAAACTTGACTTTATTACCATCAGAGTCAAAAGCGTGTACATTTTCATCATCATATGGATACCCAACTATTATACTTATGAATCCTAGGAAGTTCTGCATATCTGTTAACGATGGTTCAACTACACCATTTGGATGTGAGTGTGCACTACCTACTATTGATCTATCAAATGGCAGCATATGTATAGGAAAACCAACGTAGTATGGACCATAGTAAGATAATGGAGGTATTATAAGGTCATTAATCACTAGCATATCTCTACTAACCTTGCCTCTAAGTATAAGCATGGCCTCGTTTGGATGCTTCATCTTACAGTAAGATATTATGCTATCTATTACCCTCTTCTTTATTATTACCCTCTTCTTAAGCATTGTAAGTATTAATTAAAGCTATATAATTTAGCCTTATCTCTACGGAAAGAAGCTTTATATCCTATTCTATGTATCCTACTATATGAAGCTTGATTATCCTAGATACAGCGAGAGGTTTGGTGCATTAACTATAAATGCTGTTCAACATGTACATGAACTAGACTCTGGTAGTGCTGAGTACCATAGAACAAGAACGGTTGCTCAGGTATCTGAGAAGGAACTATACGATTTATATAATAGGCTAGCCATAGTAGTCCCTATAAAATCTGAGAGGCTTAAGTTACTTGAGGGTGTTATAAGCGGCATACCTCATGACTGTTTAGTTATAGTTGTATCAAATAGCCACAGGAGCCCAGTTGATAGGTATAGACTTGAGAAGGATACCTTAAAGCATCACGTATTGCTAACAGATAGAGATATAGTAATGGTACACCAGAAGGACGATGTTATTGCACAAGCCTTTGATGCTTTAAATTATCCATATATACTTGAGGATAAAACTGTTAGGGATGGCAAGGGCGAGGGTATGCTGATAGGCTTGCTCTTAGCAAAAGCATTAGGTAAGGAGTATGTAGGCTTCATAGACTCTGATAACTACATGCCAGGAGCAGTGAATGAGTATGTTAAGATATATGCCTCTGCTATGATAATATCAGACTCTCCATATACCATGGTTAGAATAGCATGGAGATACAAGCCTAAGATATCGCAGGAGGGATTATACTTTGCAAAATGGGGAAGGATATCTGAGTATACAAACAGATACCTTAACATGCTCATATCAAGCTGTACAGGATTTGAGACAGATATAGTAAAGACTGGTAACTCTGGAGAACATGCGATGAGTATTAAACTTGCGGAGATAATGGCTTACTCCTCTGGTTTTGCTATAGAGTCTTATGAGTTAGTTTACCTTATGGAGGAGTTTGGAGGCATGTTAGAGAGTGAGTATAGGGAGGTTATGCATGAAGGCGTTAACGTACTTCAAGTAGAGACAAGAAACCCTCACATCCATGAAGATAAAGGTTCAACGCATCTAAGGGAGATGCTAAAGGAGTCACTAGCAAGCATATACTTCAGTAAACTTTGCACTAAAGCTATAAAGAGACAGATATTGAATGATCTTAAGCATGCTAAAGCAGTAAGTAGTGTTAACGATATTACTCCAATAAGCATAATGCCTCCTATAAAGGATGTAGATGCTAATGAGTTTCTTAGGATAGTTAAGGCTAGATCTTCAACCTTCCACTACTTTGGTAGCAATATAAGTGCACAGATGGAGACTATAACTGTATAACCTTATCGTTTTTCTTTGTTTGTATTATGTAGTGTAATGCAATAAATAACAGTGTTTAAATATAATAATTAGTCTACCCTAATTAGGTGAGACTAATGAGCATAAAGAGTGAGTATAACATAGGCACTCAAAGTATTATATTAGATGCTTTAAGATTACTTAATATTAATAATGTTGAAGTAGAGAAGGCAATTAAAATTTACAATAAGTATCTTAATGCAAAGTATGTGGGCAAGAGGTCTAGGAGATTATTGGCATATACTGCACTATACGTACTGCTAAGGCTAGAACATGTACCAATAACCATCAATAGATTTGCAAGAATTTTAGACATAAGTGTAAAGTCATTGAGTTCATGTTATAGAAATATGATAAGGGAGCTAGGTTTAGTGTTACCAAGTATTGATATTGAGAAGTATGTTGATTACATACTTAGGTATTTAAATATAGATATGGTTTATGATATTAGATACAATGCACTGTACATGGTAAAGTGCTTAAAGGAGAGTAATGCAGTAAATGGCAAGAACCCTGCAGGTGTAGCAGCTGCAATAGTATGTTTAGCACTAATTGAGAAGGACTATGTTAATGCTGGAAGATATATAAGAGAGATTGCTCCACTTGCTGGAGTTAGCATAGTAACCTTAAAGAAGAGGATAAAAGAGCTTAATACTATATTAAAGAGTAGAACTAACTAATAATATAAGCGTAGATTAACCAATAACCCTTATTATTAAAGGGCAAGAAAGAATAAGTAGGGTCTAGGATAAACTATTATTAAATGTGAATTACTAATGGCTAAAATAATAGTGATAGAGGTAGGAAAATCCATAGTTGGAGCTGTAATAAGGCATCTAGGGAAGCCATATGCTGTTGTTAGTTATCCTAGAGAAGTGCATATGAACGAGTTCAAGAAGATACTAAAGGAGGCGTATGAGAAGATAAATGATGCATGCTCTAATAACGATGAGGTATGGATAATACTCTCTGGTCCTCTAGCATTGGTATTCCAGCTAGGTCAACTTATAGGATTAGATAATAAGAATATAAAGGTGCTACAGTATTACAATGGTGAGTACCATATAGTTCCAGATATAAGCAAGGATGAATTTGTAAAGTAATAATAAAAAATAACATCAGTAAATTGTAATTATAGAGAATGATAAATAAATAATAAAATAATTTAATTTCACTAACTTATAGAATAGACGATAGAAAAGATTAATAGCTTAATCATCTCATGCTAATGTATTGAGTAAGGAGGATTTAATAACAAAGTTTTCAAGTGATGTAGATAAGTACTATAGAGTATCGTTATTCGATGATCTAGGGTTCATAAGACAAGAATGTAAGGTATGCAGGGGACACTTTTGGTCTATTAATGTTAGAGATAGATGCCCTAACTGTGAGCCCTATAGCTTCATAGGTAACCCTCCTACGAAGAAGAGGTTAGATTATATACAAGCATGGAGAGCAGTTGAAGAGTTCTTTGTAAGTAATGGTCACACTTCAATAAGAAGATACCCTGTAGTATGTAGATGGAGAGAAGATCTCTTCTTTACTGTAGCATCTATAGTTGACTTCCAGAGGGTAATAGGAGGTAAGGTTGTCTTTGAGTTACCAGCTAATCCCTTAATAGTACCACAGATATGTTTAAGGTTCAATGATATAGAGAACGTGGGGGTTACTGGTAAGCATTACACATCATTCTGCATGATAGGACAACATAGTATAGCAAATGAGCAAGGTTACTGGAAGGATAGATGTATAGAGTTGGATTATAAGATGCTTACTAATGTGCTAGGTATAAGTAAGGAAGAGATAGTCTTTGTAGAAGATGTATGGTTAGGTTATGGTGCATTTGGTTACTCTTTGGAGTACTATGTTAGGGGTTTAGAGTTAGGCAATGCAGTATTCACAGAGTTTGAGGGGAGTCCAAAGGAATACAAGGTAATGGATGAGAGGGTGGTTGATATGGGTGCTGGCTTGGAGAGGTTCTCCTGGGTAACCATGGGTACACCTACAAGTTATGATTGCACATTCGGTCCTGTTGTAAATTATCTTATTAATAAATTTGGTGTTGAGTATAATACCAAGTTATTGAGTGATTACTTTACACTTATATCTAGCAATATAGAGCGGTCTAGCCTTGATAAGTATGAAATAGCAAGAAGGTTAGGGATCGATTATGATAGACTTGTTAAGATAACAACGCCATTGGAGGTTATATATGCTTTGGCAGATCATACTAGAACACTAACATTTGCTATAGCTGATGGAGCTCTGCCTAGCAACACTGGAGGAGGTTATAACCTAAGGGTAGTGTTAAGAAGAATACTATCAATGCTCAATAGATTGCAGTGGAGCATTAGGCTTGAAGAGATTGCTGATATGCATATAGATTACCTTCATACCATGTATCCAGAGTTAAGAGAGCAGAGGGAGAGTGTAATGACTATACTTAACATTGAGAGTAAGAGATATGCAGACTCCTTAGAGCGTATGAAGAGTATAGTCAAGAAGTTATCAAGTAACAAGGGGAGGAGGCTTAGTGAGGATGATCTTGTAAAGCTTTATGAGTCAGATGGTATAACACCAGATCTGCTTAAAGAGTATGGTATAGAAGTAGATGTTAAGAACTTCTATACTAGACTGGCTGAGAGGCATAACGCTAAACCCTTGACAGAAGAACCTAAACCAATTATAGATCTAAGAGATTTAGAGCCTACATACATGCTATTCTACGATGACCAATACATGCTAGATTTTACTGCTAAAGTTGTAAGGATAAAGATGCCTTACATAATACTCGATAGGACAGCATTCTATGCTAGATCAGGGGGACAAGAACCTGACCATGGATACATAGAGGATGCTAGAGTTAT
Organism: uncultured Nitrosopumilales archaeon; assembly: GCA_964563995.1. Classification (GTDB taxonomy): domain Archaea; phylum Thermoproteota; class Nitrososphaeria; order Nitrososphaerales; family Nitrosocaldaceae; genus JBBIQH01. The sequence continues at coordinate 4,835 of CAZLZM010000003.1, read as the reverse complement.
AGATGTTATAAAGGAGGGCGATGTTATACTCCACAAGGTACAGGAGGCTGAGATAGGATTCAAGGAGGGAGATACTGTAAGATGCAAGGTTGATGCGGAGAGGAGAGGACTCATAATGAGACACCATACAGCAACTCATATAGTAAATGCAGCATGCAGAAGAGTTCTGGGAAGCTGGGTGTGGCAGCACTCTGCATTTAAAGACGAACATTATGCTAGGTTAGATGTGACTCATCATTCTCCATTGAGTAGAGATGAGATAAAGAGGATTGAGGAGTATGCCAATGATATAGTGCTTAAGGATGTACCAATAGAAGTTAGTATACTAGATAGGGGTAAAGCTGAGCAGTTGTATGGTTTTAGGATATACCAAGGAGGTTATGTGCCTAGCAGTAAGATAAGGATAGTTAACATAAAGGATTGGGATATAGAGGCATGTGCTGGTACCCATTGTAAGAGCACTGGGGAGATAGGAATGATAAAGATAATAAGGACAGAGAGGGTGCAGGATGGTATAGTAAGGTTAGAGTATGTTGCTGGTAAAGCAGCGTTAAGGTATGCTCAGATGCAAGAGGACAACTTGCTAAGTATAGCAAATGTACTAGGCTCACCTAAAGATAAGGTTGTTGAGACCTTACTTAAGAAGGTTAAGGATGGTGATGATGCAAAGAGAATGCTAAGGTTAATGATAAAGAAGGTAGCAGAATACATGGCTAAGGGTATAATAAATGATGCAAAGGTTCTATACGATAAAGGCTTTAATGCAAAGTTATGCTTAGTGTATGAGGATAAGTTAGACGAGGAGTATCATATAGCTATTGGTGAAAAGGCTATAGAATTGGATCCAACGCTAGTATACTGTGCTATTGTAAGTAAGAACTATGAAGATAATGTTAGGATAATAGTATTCTCTGGCTCTAAGGCTAGAGAGAGGTTCAAGGCAAACACTATAGCAAAGGGTATAGCAAGTATGCTAAAGGGTTCTGCTGGCGGCAACGATAGATTTGCTCAAGGCGGGGGTTCAAAGACAATGCTTAAAGGTTTACTAGATAGGTTAGAGGAGATCATACTTGCAACTGTGCAGTAGAGTATCTAATTACTATATCTATAAAATCACCACAAAATAATGTGGTGATCTTATATGCCTATAGATTGGATATCTGTGCAGGAAAGATGGTTAAGAGCATGGGAGGATGCAAAGATATTTGAGAGTGATCCTGATGACAAGAGAGCAAAGTACTTTATAACTGTAGCATACCCTTATCCAAACTCACCTCAACATATTGGACATGGAAGAACCTATACCCTAGCTGATGTTCATGCAAGGTACATGCGTATGAGAGGATACAACGTACTATTCCCTATGGGCTTTCATTACACTGGTACACCAATACTTGCCATGTCAAAGAGGATAGCTGAGAATGATCGAGATCTTATAGAGACCTTCATTAATATCTATGGTGTAATGCCAGAGTACATAGAGGCATTCAAGGAGCCTATAAACATAGCAAGGTATTTTCATAGAGAGATAAAGCAAGGCATGAGGGAGATGGGTTACTCTATAGATTGGAGGAGAGAGTTCACAACTATAGACCCAGTTTATAAGCGGTTCATAACATGGCAGTTCAACAAGTTAAGATCTAAGGGCTTGATAATACAAGGCTCACACCCAGTTGGGTGGTGCCCAAAGGACCAGAGTCCAGTGAGCCAGCATGATACGCTTGGTGATGTTGAACCAGAGTTTATAGAGTACTTATTAATAAAGTTCCATTACAATGGCTATATCTTACCTACAGCAACACTAAGGGCTGAGACCATATTCGGGGTAACTAACCTATGGATAAATCCAGATGGTGAGTATGTTATTGCTGATGTTAACGATGAGCCATGGATAGTAAGCAAGAGATGTGTTGAGAAGCTGATACACTTGAATAAGAGGGTTAATATCAAGCAGCAGATTAAAGGTAGTGAGTTGATAGGCAAGTTTGCAGTAGCACCATTTATAGATAGAAGTATACCAATACTACCAGCAGAGTTCGTTGACCCTAGTAATGGTACTGGTATAGTTATGTCAGTACCTGCCCATGCACCATACGATTATCAAGCATTAGATGATCTCAAGAATAGAAGAGTGATGCAAGAATTGATAGATGAGCATAACTTGCATGCTTTGATACAAGGCATAAACCCAATAGTTATAATACGGAGTGAGTATTATCATAATCGTAATACCAACTCCATCCCAGCATACGAGGTTATAAGGAAGTATAACGTTGCTAGTCAGAGGGATACAAGGTTAGAGGAGGCTACCGAAGAACTATACTCACATGAGTTCTACAAGGGTGTGATGCTAGATAATACAATGGCGTATGCAAATCTAAGTGTTAGAGATGCTAGAGATAAGGTTAAGCAAGATCTAATAAGCAAATGTATGGCTGATACAATGATAGAACTTGCAAATAAGGTAAGGTGTAGATGTGGCTCTGAGTGTATGGTTAAGATTCTAACAGATCAATGGTTCATAAACTACTCTGATGGAGGATGGAAGGATCTAGCATATAGATGCTTGGATAAGATGAGTGTTATGCCAGAAGATATAAGGCAGGAGTTCAAGTATGTAATCTCATGGCTAAAGGAAAGAGCATGTGCAAGAAGATCAGGTCTAGGGACAAACCTTCCATGGGATAAGGATTGGATAATAGAGTCATTATCAGACTCTGTGATATACATGGCTTACTATATAATAGCAAGATATGTTAACTCTTCATTGATTAGTGAGGAGAACGTTAATGATGAGTTCTTTGATTATGTATTCCTGGGAATAGGCTCTAGTAGTGATATTGCAAGTAAGTGCAAGATAGATAAGGAGTTACTAGAGAGTATAAGGCAGGAGTTCCTCTATTATTATCCATTGGATAGTAGGCACTCTGGAAGGGATCTAGTACCTAACCATCTTACATTCTTCATATTCAACCACGTAGCAATATTCCCAGAACAACTCTGGCCTAAGCAGATAGTTGTTAATGGTAGTGTTCTTATGGATGGTAAGAAGATGAGTAAATCACTAGGCAATATAGTACCCTTACGTAAGGCTATAGCAGAGCACGGTAGCGATGTAATTAGAGCATCGTTACTAATATCTGCAGAGTTACTACAGGATGCTGACTTTACTCTAGATATGCTTAAGAGTATAAAGGAAAGGATTGAGAGATTATACAATACATGTGTACAATTCTCTAGCATAGATGAGGATACCATTGTAATTGGATATAACAATCCTAATGGTATACAGCAAGAGGACTTATGGTTACTTAGCAGACTTTACGATATAATAAAGGATGTAACTGATGCAATGGATAAGTTAAGGGTAAGAGACGCTCTGAACAACATACTTTACATAATGGAACAAGATATACAATGGTACCTTAAGAGAGCAAGGAGTAAGAATCGAAGTGATAAGGATATGGCAATGGTTATGAGAGTATTCTTGGATGCTAGGGTAAGGATGCTTGCTCCTTTTATGCCATTCATAAGTGAGGAGATGTGGAGCATACTACATAGAAATAGGAATGGGTTTGTATCACTTGCAGAATGGCCAAAGGTAGATAACAGCATGATCAATCCTATAGCATATGAGGGGGAGTTGCTGATAAAGAATACATTGGATGATATAATGAATATAGTAAAGGTTACCAAGATGAAGCCTAGTAAGGTTATAATATACACTGCAGATGAGTGGAAGTGGAGCATTTACCTTAATATCCTTGAGTTGGTAACAAAAGGAGTGACCAACTATAGTGATATAATACGTAATATTCTAAAGGATGAGAATGCTAATACCAAGAAGATCAAAGAGAACATGAGTATGGTAAAGAAGATGATAGATGGTATACTATCAGATACTCCAGCATCAAGGCTAAGGAAGTTAAGTATTGGTATGTTAGATGAGGTAAGTATACTCAACGATGCCAAGGTACTATTAGAACAAGAGTTACATGCATCTATACTTGTATCTAGAGAAGATATATACTCAAAGAAGAAAGGTGCACTACCATACAAACCAGCAGTCTACCTAGAGTAATATTTAAATAAGTTAACAAGCTAGCCATTTAGCTTGAACTAATTTAAGAATGATTAATATAATGTAATTTATGTAAGGTAAGTGTGTTAAGAGAGGATAGAGGTAACGATGATAACAATAGTAATGAGCATAAATATTATAAAAGTGGGTTTATAGATGCAAATGCTGATATTAAAATTAAAAATGCTAACATTGAAGATGGTATGGTTGTTGCTAGAGCCAAGAAGAAAGGTAAGTATGCCTCTAGCACTGAGAATAGAAGACTTGTATGGAACAATATAGTATGGCCATTGATACTTGAACTTAATAAACCATGGTTCACAATACAAGAGTATCACGCAAAGAGAGATATCTACTGCTTAGATGATAACGAGTTAAGAAGTAGAATAGCTGGGGGTTTTGTATCACTAATAGTTAAGGGTCTTTTGCTTAAGGATAAAGATAGAGATGTTTATAGCATACATTGGAAGTTAGTTCCTTACATGCGCAAGAGACTCTGGCTTGATTATGGTGAAGCTATAAGGCTGGTAAGTACTAAATGATCCTAAGGAGAAAAGCTAATAAATTGATTAACTCATTATTATTTACGATCATACATAAATGCAGAACTGTAGCCCCGTCGTCTAGTGGCCAAGGAAGGTGTTACTGCTACTAATAATATATAGGGCTAGAACCCTTGAGTGCCAGGCTCTGGATCCATGATAAAGGTAAGGGTTACCTGGTGACGGCAGTTCGAATCTGCCCGGGGCTACCA
>CAZLZM010000002.1:10416-33159 GCA_964563995.1 uncultured Nitrosopumilales archaeon | reverse complement strand
AGAAAGGATTATACTAAGTAAGTTTAGGGGGTGTAGTTTAGCATGGTAGAACTCCAGTCTCGGGCACTGGAGGTCGTGGGTTCAAGTTAGATTCTTAAGGGTAAAGAATCTATGGAAATCCCACCACCCCCACTAATCATAAAAGCATAAAGGATTAAATTTGATTGCTATGCTCATGTTGACATGAGTATTGATGATGAGATAGGGGAATGGAGAAGAACGCATTACACATCCCAATTAGATTCAAGATTAGACAATGAACATGTAACTCTTATGGGTTACATAGCAAGCATAAGGGATCATGGTAACATAGTATTTGTTATGCTAGCTGATAAGGATGGGGAGGTTCAGTTAGTATTCAAGAGGGGTAAAGAGGTTAGTAATAATAGTAATAGCGAATCTATCTCTATACCATTCTTTAAGGTTAAATCGTTAAAGGAACACTCATGTATAGCAGTCAAGGGAAAGGTCAAGGTTTCCCCAAATGCTCCTAGAGGTGTAGAGGTTGTGCCAGAGGAGTTAAAGGTACTCTCATTAGCAAGGAGTATACCTCCATTCTCTGTTTATAGTAGAACATTCCCTAATCTAGATCTTAGACTTAACCTTAGAGCTATAGACCTGAGGAGGTATTACATGAGAGCTATATTTAGGATTAGACATAAAGTCCTTAAGGCTATAAGGGAGTTCCTCGATAAGGAAGGGTTCATAGAGGTTAATACACCAAAGATTATATCAACTGCTAGCGAGGGAGGAGCATCTCTATTTCCAGTATTCTACTTCGATAGAGAAGCTTTCCTTGCTCAAAGCCCCCAGCTTTATAAAGAACAGTTGGTTACTGCATTTGAGAAGGTGTTCGAGATAGCACCAATATTCAGAGCAGAACCATCTAGAACTAATAGACATCTCGCAGAGGCGATATCAGTTGATATTGAAGAAGCATTTGCAGATTATAAAGATGTTATGAACTTGCTGGAGAGGATGATAACTTACACTATAGAGTATATTGTAAAGAATGCAAATGATGAGTTACGGATAGTTAACCCTATGCTTACAATACCAAAGACTCCATTCCCGAGGTATACATATGATGAGCTTATAGATATGCTTAGGAAGAATGGTTATAGCATAGAATGGGGTGATGATCTCTCGAGCGAGCATTTTACATTCCTAGGTAGAGTTATCAATGGCTATTACTTCATAGTAGATTGGCCTTCAAGCATAAGACCATTCTACACAAAGAATAATGGAAAGATTGCTGAGGCATTTGACCTTATGTATAATGATCTAGAGATATCATCAGGAAGTAGTAGGATAAATAAGAAAGAGGAGTTGATTGAGAGGCTTAAGATCCAAGGCTTAAGGGTAGAGTCATTTGAGTACCATCTTAAAGTATTCGATTATGGTATGCCTCCTCATGCAGGTTTTGGATTGGGGCTTGAGAGGTTCCTAATGACTATAGCAAAGTTAGATAACATAAGGGATGCAACATTCTATCCTAGGGATATAGATAGGCTTATACCATAACATTATTATAGATCTTTAATCATCCTATCTAATCTATCTCATCTATATGATTTCTGTCTTCTTCTCCTTGCGCCAGGTCCTCCAAACTTCTTAGGCTCCTTCTGTCTCGGATCTCCTATTAGCAAGTGTCTATCATACTCAATTATCCTCTTCTTTATCTCTTCCCTAACACTCTTTGGTAAAGGATGATCTCTTATCTCTCTCTTACCCTTAACATAACCAGTTAATGCCCTTGATATTGCAATTGCTGCTGCTAGTGCTTGACCCATAAAGCCTCCACCACTAACTCTAACTCTTATATCTACTTTATCTCTAGCATCACCAGCCAATATTAACGGGGTCATTATAACATGCCTAGCAACCTCTGGCATGTATATCTCTAATGGTATATTATTTATCCATACTCTACCCTCTCCCTTGCTTATGCTAGCAATGGCCTTTGCTGTCTTCCTAAACCCTGAGTATAACTCAAGTAGAGTGCTCATATACCATTACTCCACCCTATAGACTTTGCTATCTCTTCTATGCTGGTATAGTATGATCTCTGCTTCCTTATCATAGCATCCTCAAACCTTGTATACTGGGAATTAGCATAACTCTCTGGTACGCCAATGTAAACCCTAAGCCTTTTTAACGCATTTATACCTTTAGGCTTTCTTCTAGGTAACATACCTCTAACCATCCTTCTTACTATCATATCCGGTCTCCTAGGATGAAATGGTCCATGCTTAGGATGTACAACACTTGATACCTCAAGGAACTTATGCCACTCTCTCAATATTGATTCCTTTCTACCACTTATCATAGCTTTCTCAGCATTAATTACCACAACATTTTTACCAGATAGCAGTAACTTTGCAATATATGAGCATAACCTACCTGCTATATGATCTGTAGCATCCACTACGACTACCTGTCTACCTTTATTGTTTACGTTTACACTAACATTAGCATTAGACAATTATCCTCACCCCACTACCTTTAGGGTACATCTTAACGAGTTCTCTGATTGTTAAGGCTTTACTATTAGAGGCAAGTATCTTGTTTAATGCTGACTCTGAAAACGAAAATGCCCCTATAGTAATCTTAGCGTTAAGGTTACCTGTACCTAGAACCTTACCAGGTACAACTACTATACTGCCCTCAGTAGTATATCTTGATATCTTTGCTAGATTAACCTCGGCCCTTTTACTCTTAGGCCTCTCTAGTAACTCTGCTACTCTATCCCATATCCTTGCGTTATTCTTCTTTGCTGCATCCCTTAGTAGCCTTATCTCTTCAAGTAATATTTGGTTTCGCATACTCCCTCAACCCCTCTATCCCATTACCCAAGTTAATAATCTTATTCTCTAATATGTTTATTGCACTGATCAATATATCCTTAGCATTCATAGAACCTACAGACTCTAATTCCAATATATACTCATCTCTTTCAGCATTAACCTCTTTAGCAACAGCTATGCTAGTAGGTTGCCATTTAGCATGCATCTTACCTATACCTAACCTTGCATACGCTTCCAGTTTTATACTCTGACCTTTTCCAAGTATTACTATTGGTATATCATCACTGATGGGTTTAACACTCTCATCATCAGATACTAAATCACCAGATAACACTCTTCTATTCTTATCCTCTGCTTTTACATCTAGATAAAGTATTACTCTACACTTTGGACATCCTAACTTACTCTTGCACTCACATGTATCTGGCATATTGAACTTGTTTAATGGTGTAGTTAATGGTATAAGCCCTAATCTATGGGCAAGTATCTCATCATGCATAACAGATGAGTTATTGTATATTATAACATCATCTATAGCCATTATAGGAACCTCCACCATAGCTATTCTTCTTAACGCATTGATATACTGTATAGGGTAACCTGTGAACTTCACTGCTATCCTTAAGTTAGAGTGCTCTATTATATCCGCCGAACCCAACTTACTACTATATTGCAGATGGGTAGACTACTTAAAAATCTATCTATGCAGGAATAGAAAGTCTTATTATAGAGTAATCAGTTTAATGATCAATGCATGAATGGATAAGCATAATAAGGAAGACCCTTGCTCTTAAAGCACATGAAGATATAGTTATACCAAAGTCCAATGTTAGGCATCCATTACATGTTGGTTTTAAACGCTCTATAGGAGAACCCAAGGGGCAGATTGCAGATTATAGATTAAGGTTGATTGATGGTAAGAGTGTACATGTTAGAGAGTACAAAGACTACTACAGGATACACTGGGATATAGTTGATCCATCTGTAAATCCTATTGAGCATCTTAAACATGATGCACCACACTGGTATAGTATGATCTTGTATGCTACTGGAATTGTAGGTGGTGTATTAACTGCAAGGATTCTAAGGGGTAATTTAATGTTAGGTGGATTATTTGGCATGATACTACTTCTATTAGCAGATACCATGAATAATAGATTCAAAGATAAAGGATTATCGGAATAGATAATGAAGATAAATCAATTAATTAATTATAATTAATAATTATTTATATTTACTTAATTTACCTTGATGCCATAGCAATCCTCTCTTGCTCATTCTTCTTCTTTATTGCATAGCTGTTAGCATCGTTGTTTGCTGCTAGTATTATCTCATCCGCAAGTGCTTCTTCAATGGTCTTCATGCTAGAGTGTGCTGATAGTCTAGCACCTTCAGAGATGAACCTTAATGCAAGATCAACCCTCCTTAGAGGTGATACATCAACAGATACATGGTAAACTACTCCACCATATATTATCCTTGTAGTATCCTCGTTTGGCGAAGCATTCTCTATAGCCTTGACAAGCACTTGAATAGGATTCTTACCAGTCCTAATGTGTATCATATCAAGTGTGGTCTTTACAATGTTTATTGCTCTAGCCTTCTTACCAGCCATTCTACCAGTGTTCTTTGCATATCTCTTACCAAAGTGCATTATACTGTTCACAAGCCTCTCAACTATGTTAACCTCAGCCTTACCGAACCTCTTATGCTCATGCCTACCAAAGCTTATAGGCACCAACATAGGCTTTAAGGATATAACATTCTCTAACCCTGGATCTGTAACTTTAACATCTTTAAAATCCCATTTATTGAAGAGTAATAGGTTAGGCTCTTTAACCATGATAATCACCTCCTTGGCTTCTCCTTTCTACCTCTAACAAGCTCAAGCAATGATACACCGTTAACCTTTGATACCTTCCACCTTACTCCAGGTATATCTCCCATAGCCCTACCCATAGACCCTCCTATACCCTCGATGATAACCTCGTCATGTTCATCTATATAGTTAAGTGCACCATCTCTAGGACAGAATGCAGTAACAACCTTACCATTCTTTATCAACTGTACTCTAACACACTTCCTTACTGCAGAGTTAGGCTGCTTTGATTCTACACCCACTTTCTCAAGTACTATACCTCTTGCTTGAGGTGAACCCTCCAAGGGATCAGCCTTCTTATCAAGCATTAACACTCTACGCTTGAATCTCTTCTCTGACCACCTGAACTTTAATCTCTTCTTCTTTAGTATCCTTGCAGCAAATAGACCTACTGGTGATTTAGCCATATCAAGTAGTTATCTCTTGACCCCTTATTATAACATTCGCTACATCAAAGTACCTTCTTGTTAGTATCCTTGCCTTCTCAACGTTCCTACCCTCTTTACCTACCACTATTGCCTTCTTCTTAGGCTCCACAATAACCGTTACAACCTTGCCATGCGGATTGTGGTTGCTAACCTTAACATCCATTATCATATCTCTACCAAATATGTTCTTAACAAATTCTGCTAGATCATCTGCATACTCTACCAACTCTATCCTCTTGCCTATTATATTCTGTAACATCTTTATAGTTGAACCGTTCTTACCTATGGCTATGCCCATATCACCCTTGTTCACTATGAATATTACTCTGCCCATCTTATCATCTATAATACAATCTCTTGCTGTTACAGTTGTTATACTCTGAAAGAGGGACATTAACCTTAACTCATCTGCAGTTAATCTTATCTCTGTCATACCTCTCTATATCAAAGATGATGCTTAAATGCCACATTTAAAGATAACACTCTACAAATTATATAGTAATTATTGTAATCCATATATCATAGATCACCTTAGTGTAATTGCCTTTTTAATAAACCAGAAGAATAGTAAGAATGGTATTAGTAGTGTTACAACAAGTATAAAGATAGCAGTAATAGCATCAGGAGTATATATTATGAATGGAAATGGGAATACTACTATAACTCCTCCAGAACCATTGTTACCACTGCCTTGACCTTGCTGCGCTTTTGCAATATCCTGTACATTAATGCTAGATAATGCATTTGATACTATCATAATACCTATAACTATCATAGCAATACCTATTAACATTAATGGTATGTTTAAAATATCTCTAATCTGAGTGTGTCCTATGCTTATACCATTACTAGATACCTCACTATTAACAAGTCTACACCTTCTACATATACCAGCATCGTTAGTGCATATTGAGCATACTGGTCTATTACATACAATACAGTAATCACCTGCTATCCCATCACATATATGGCATCTGAACTCTCTCATCTTAGCATCACCATGCTTAAGAGTATAATTGCAATAATAGCTATTATAGGTATTAATAGTATAAGAGGTGTCTTTGAACCACGCCATACTATAGGTATAGGTCCTAATAGTATGAAACCAGTTGTTGAGCCTAAACCTCTAGTCCTTATGGAAAGCATTATAGTAACCATACCTGCTATTATTAGCATAAGTCCAGTAAATATAAGTAGTTTAGGATCCATGCCCATAACGACCATTAATTATAGTACGAGTAAATGATATTTATGTTTTCATATTCTTGTATATATTCATACTTTTGCTAAGGTTCTTATATTACAGGTTTATTGATTATTCCTAATATATATATAGGGAAAATAAAAGAATAAAGAATGTTGCAATATAATAAATACAATATTTAATATCTTATCATCTTCTTATTATTTATTTATTTTATTATTACTTACTTTGCATCTCAATATTACTTCCTTGAATCTCTTTGACTAGTGTATCTATATCTTCCTTATCCACATCCTCTATGGATATTATGGATACTCTAAATGGTTTGCCTATCAATCTACCAAGTTCAACAGAGTTCTTGTCAATACGATATACCAGTATATCACCATTATTATCGCCTTTACCTTTACTAACCTTAGTAATCTTCTCTAATACATCATTACTCAACGAGCTAGAGCATATGATCAGTTTAGCATTTGAAATATTTTTTAATACTTCCTTACTACCTAGCTTATAGGCTTTCTTCTCTACTGCACTCCTAATTATCTTTGCTAATATCTTACTCACATACGTTCACCATCATCAATATTTATATATCATTCATCCTTATTGCTTGAATCTTTATGACCGTTACCAATCTTCATGTAAAGATCTATCATACCTGTCCCTACTGGGATGGTTGAGCCAACTATAACGTTCTCTGTTACACCCTTCAGCATCTCTACCTCACCTTTAAGTGCAGCTTCAGCTATAGTAGGTATGGTTATCTCGAATGCGGCTCTAGCAAGAACACTTGCCTTAGTACCAGCAACACCATGTCTGCCTATCTGCTGTAGCACTCCCTTGCTAGTCATTACATCAGCAACTAGCATTATATGCCTTATATCTACCTCTAATCCTTGCTCCTCTAGTGTATTAATTATCTCTTTAACAAGGGCATTTCTTGCAGCCTCTATACCTAGGGTTGTGTATATCTCATAGATGTTATTGGTTGTGGTTCTTGTAGGATCTACTCCCTCTATCTCAAGTACCTTCTGTAAGTTTGAGCCAGCAGTCTGTATAACCCACTCATCCCCTTGCTTAACTACAGTAACTCTTTCTATATCTGGTATACCTTTTATCCTTGTGTTAAGTATCTTACTCTTTGAACTTATTATGCTCTTTACATCTGCACCTGCAGGAGGTTTTATTATAAGTATGTTGCCTTCAGCACTTACGTTTAACTTCTTCTTGGATGCCTTTAGTGCATTGATCACTGTATCTATATCACATCCTCTTTCATGCATCTTAGCCTCACTAAGAGCTAACCTTAGTAAACCATCTATCTCATTGAACTCAAAGCCATCTATAAGATCACTAAGCCTTGTAAATAGTATGTTCCTAGCAACCTCCAATGCTTTCTCTCTAGACTTTGCAAAATCCCCTAGCAAGTATATATCCATTGTGGGTGTCTCTGGTTTCTTCCTAGCATCTAACAGTTCTATAAGCCTTGGAAGACCAAGTGTAACATTCCTCTCCTTTATACCAGCAAAGTGGAATGTTCTTAAGGTCATCTGAGTACCTGGCTCTCCTATGGATTGTGCAGCAACTATACCTATTGCCTCTGCAGGCTCTGCTTTAGCTCTATCGAACAACTCAACTACTTGCTTGCAGACCTTCTCTATACCCTGCTTACTTAGCCTATTCTTGAACAACTCCTCTTGGAGTATCTCGACCATTCTAGGGTTGAGAATATTAGCATAGTTAGCAACTATAGCCTTTATCTCATCATCAGTAGCCTTTGATCCCTCATCAACTAGAGCTTGAGATGCTACTAAACGCTCTATATTAACTGCATTACCATGGTCACTCTTTGCTGGATCTATACCATCCTCACCATAGGTAAACTGTATTATGTTACCGAATGGATCCCTTACTGTACCATCGTACTCTATCCTCAGATGCTCTAATGCATTTATCAACCTTCTCTGCAGATACCCACTCTGTTGTGTTCTAACTGCAGTATCAACCAAACCCTCTCTACCACCCATTGCATGGAAGAAGAACTCTATTGGGTTTAAACCATCTCTGAAGCATGACTTAACAAAGCCTTTGGCATCAGGATTTATATCATCCTGTTTGAAGTGTGGTAAAGCTCTCCTTTGATATCCTCTCTCTATCCTCTTACCCCTTATAGACTGCTGCCCTAGTATTGCTGTCATCTGACCAATGTTAAGTGTTGAGCCTCTTGCACCAGTACTAGCCATTATAACTCCAGCATTGTTATCTGGCAATGATCTATCTGCTGCTCTTCCAGCCCTATCCCTTGCCCTAGATAGTTCATTAACTATCTGTAACTCTAGTGTCTCTTCAAGTGATAGACCTCTTATAGGCTGAAGTGTACCCTCTTTATACTGTTTTATAAGCTCATACACTTTATCATATGCACTCTTTATTATGTTATCTATCTCCTTCTTTGCTTCATCTGAGAGTAGTAGATCATCATAGCCATAACTGAATCCATAGTGTGTTATAAAGTACGTTAGTATTCTAAATAGTGAGTTAAGGAAGGATCTAGTAAATGATGTACCATAATCCTTTGCTAACCTATGAAGTATACTATCTGGTTCCTCTGCTCCTATTGATGCTTTATCTATAACACCACTAAGCATAATACCATTCTTTATAACAACATCCGGTTCCTTGCTAGTTTTTGCGCTCTTTACCCACTTCGACATTAGAGTATAATTGAAGTCATTGGGCAATAATAGTGAGAAAAGTTGCTTACCAGAGTAGTATGCTTTACCGTTCTTAAGCATAGGTTGTAGCATAGAACTCTTACCATCTTTAATATATAACGAACCTATAACTACAAGGTCAGAGAAATCCTCTTTGCTTAAGTAAGTATCATCTTTAGTAAGAAGATATGCTGCTGTTATAAAGTCCCTTATGCCTCCTATTATAGGTCCTCCATACCTAGGTGATATTAACTGATCATGCACTTGCATTAGCATCTTTGCTTCTGCTCTAGCCTCTACACTTTGAGGCACGTGAAGATTCATCTCATCACCATCGAAATCTGCATTGTATGGTGGGCATACTGATGGATGTAGTCTAAATGTCCTATACGGCAGTACTTTAACCAAGTGTGCCATTATTGATATCCTATGAAGTGAGGGCTGCCTATTGAATATTACAATATCACCGTCCATTAGATGCCTCTCTACTATAAAACCATAAGATAAGGAGTTTGCTATAGACTCCCTATCTGAAACGTAATCAAGCCTAATCTTAACACCATCTGGTCTTATTATATAATTAGCTCCAGGATGGTTGTTCGGACCATTAAGCACCAATGTCTTTAGCCTATCTATATTCCATGGGGATACTACCTCTGGGATAGTTAATCTCTTTGCTATGTCCAATGGTACACCAACCTCTGATATATCCAAGTTAGGGTCTGGTGATATAACAGTTCTAGCAGCAAAATCAACTCTCTTGCCAGATAGGCTTCCTCTGAATCTACCCTCCTTACCTTTAAGTCTCTGTGATAATGTCTTTAATGGTCTACCAGATCTATGATGAGCTTGAGGTATACCAGAAACCTCGTTATCAAAGTATGTTGTAACATGGTACTGCAAGAGATCCACAAGATCCTGAACTATGAGGGGAGGAGTCCCTGCCTCCTTGCTCTCTTTTAACCTTTGATTAACCCTTATTATATCAACCAGCTTATGAGTTAGATCATCCTCCGATCTTATACCTGTTTCAAGTATTATTGAAGGTCTAACTGTTACAGGGGCTACAGGCAGTACTTGTAGCACAAACCATTCTGGTCTTGCTGTCTCTGGGTTATAGCCTAGTAATCTTAAGTCATCATCTGGTATGTTTGCTAACCTCTCTCTTATCGCTATTGGTAGTAGTCTATTCTCTTCTCCATTCTCAGTCTTCTCATAGAATGTTGTGGGTTTAACGAAGAGTATCTCGTACTGCTCTTTACTGCAGTGCGGGCATATCTTAACCTTCTTTGCCTTATCTATTATCTCTTCTCTAACCCTCTCTATAGCCAATGGAGTATAGAACTCATTCCTACTCAATCTTGCTTTATACTCACTCAACTCATCCTCTGCTAACTTTAGCCTAGAGCATCCTCTACAAGTAACCTGTAGTAACTTGTATATATCATCAACGAACGATATGTGTAACACTGGCTCTGCTAACTCTATATGCCCAAAGTGTCCAGGACATCTAGCAGAGGTGTTACCGCATGTAGCGCACTTCTGCCCAGGCTCAAGCACACCAAGCCTATTATCCATGAGCCCTCCTTGTACTGGTAACCCATCCTCATCATAGGTCTCTGGTGCAGTTATCTCTGTAACAGAGTATCTCCTTATCTCGCTAGGAGACCATACAGCAAACCTTATCCCTGCTATAACCTTGCTTATCTCTTCTGTAGGACTAGCACTCATACCCATCAACCCCTTTGTAATAGCATTCTGCTCTTCATAATTTACTACACCTTCTCCTTAAGTATAAGCCTAGGTAGTATATTAAGACTCATTATCTCTTGAAGCAGTAACTTGAATGCATATGCTACTGTTACAGATGATACCCTTGCCTTATCACCACATATCCTACATACATACCTTCTCTGCTTTGCATCATAGTAAGTTATAAGACCACAACGCTCACATACATATATCTCAGTCTTATCAGACTCTTCTAGAAGTCTATCCTTCAATAACATTGCTGCACCGTAGCCTATTAAGCAGTCCCTCTCCATCTCACCAAACCTTAAGCCTCCACCCCTTGCTCTACCCTCTGTAGGCTGTTTAGTTAACATCTGTACCTGCCCCCTTGCCCTTGAGTGCATCTTATCAGCTACCATATGATGTAACTTCTGATAATAGACTATACCTATGAACACTTCTGCCTCATACCTCTTACCAGTCCTACCATCATACATAACCTCTTTACCGGTGTACTTGAATCCACGCTGCTCAAGTAATGCTCTTATATCATCAACCTTTTCTCCATAGAAGGCAGTACCATCTATAAATCTACCTGCTAATGCAGCAGCCTTACCACTTATGGACTCTATGAATTGACCAACGGTCATTCTAGATGGGAATGCATGTGGATTTATTATTATATCAGGTACTATTCCTTGCTCAGTGTAAGGCAGGTCCTCTGGGTTTGCTAACACACCAACGACACCCTTCTGCCCATGCCTTGATGCGAACTTGTCCCCTATCTCTGGTACACGCATATCCCTAACTCTTACCTTATACAGCTTACCTCCCTCTATGGATTGTGTCATAATAACAGTATCAACTACTCCTACCTCTGATGGTCTCATGCTAACGCTAGTATCCCTTCTATATGGACCTTTGATCTCAAACTCTTTATATTCCTCCATGAACCTTGGAGGACTAGTTCTTCCTATTAGCACATCACCCCCACTAACAACTGCCTCTTGCATAACAACACCATCAGCCTCAAGCAGTCTATAGAATTTATCACCTTTGTAACCTCTAATATTTGCATCTGGAGAAGGTATCTCAAAGTTATCCTTCATACCTCCAGGATACTGTTTAGCCTCTGCCTCATAGACTCTATAGAAGAATGATCTTGCTAAACCCCTATCTACAGATGCTTTATTTATAACTATCGCATCCTCTATATTGTAACCCTCAAATGGTAGAACTGCAACTATGCAGTTTGTTCCAGTCGGTCTATCCTCTATACCTAGTAAGGGTATGGCTCTACCTCTTACCAATGGTACTTGCGGATATACAAGTAAGTGTTGCCTAACATATGTATTGAAGTTCATCATTGGAGTTGAGAATCCTAAGGATTGCTTTGCCATAGCAGATTCGTATGTGTTCCTTGGAGACTGATTATGCTCTGGATATGGTATCATTGATGCTGAGACACCAAACATAGCTGCTGGGAATATCTCTAGATGAGTATGCTCCTTTGTTATATCTGATGGATATAATGCTATGTAGCAGTTCTCTTCTTCATTTGCATCTACAAGCTCAATAAGCCCCTTGTATAGAAGATCCTCATAGGATATCAATCTACGCCTTAACTTATCTAGTATATCATTTGTTATACCATGGGTTCCTTTGTTAACAACTATTAATGGTCTAAGTACTCTACCGGCATTACAGTTAACATAAACCCTGCTTGTAGCCTTTGGGTTCTTTGGTTTGTATATGTATATGCCTACATGAGGATGTAACTTACCACTCCTTCTAAGGCTCCTTAACTTATTTACTAATGCCTCTCCATCCTTAACGAAGCCTACAAGCCTGCCATCGACGAATACCTTACTACCATCTCTCTTGAGTTCATCGCTAGCGTCTTGGTGATATACTACCCCATGCTCATATAGCATCTCTATAACCTCTGCACTAGGTACAGTTACAGATAGTACTGCAGATAATGCTAGATTCTTTACTAGGCCACAGTTGGAACCTTCTGGTGTCTCACTAGGACATATCCTACCAAAGTGTGTAGGATGTAGATCCCTAGCTTCAAAGTTTGGTTGGCTCCTACTCAATGGAGACTGTATTCTCCTTAGATGGCTTATTGTTGATAGATAGTTTGTTCTATCAAGTAGTTGTGTTACCCCAACCTTGCCTCTTCCCCAGTTACCAGTGGCTATAGCGTTGTTTAACTTATCTGTTATTATACCTGGTCTTATTGCAGCCATAACAGCACTTATACCTCTCTTCTGACCGGAACGTTCTAACTGATACTTCATATCCCTAATAAGGTTCCTAAATGCTGTTCTAAATAGATCAGCAAGCATCTGTCCAGCGAACTTGATTATCTTATTGCCATAATGATCCTTATCATCTGGATCTATAAGTCCTAACTTTAACTCTATAAGCTTACATGCAGCCTCTCCTATGAAGAGTGCCTTATCTAACCTGTTATCAGGGTTCCTTCCTAGATGGGGTAATAAACCCCAATCAAGAAGGTTCTCTGTACGCTTCAGCTGGAACTCCTCAAGCATGTTTGGGGCTATCCTCTTGCTTATGTAATCTATGGCCTCTTTTGTACTTGTAACATCTGATGCTTTCTCAAATGATGGTTCCAATTCATTCTGTATATCTGGTTTTAAAGATACTGCGTCTGCTATCTCTTTATCAGACTCCAAGCCTAGAGCACGCATAAGTACTATTAATGGTATATCAACAGGTGACCCAGAGACCCTTACTACTATAGAACCATCCTGCTTCATTATAAGCTCTAGCTTTGTTCTATAGCCTACTATAGATGAGTATATCTTAGCTGTGTATGTCTTAACCCCACTAACCTCCTCTATATCAACTATTATCTTGTTGTATGATAGATCCTCTAATCCAACTATAACACGCTCAGATCCATTTATTATAAAGTATCCTCCAGGATCTCTAGGATCCTCATTCATCTCTATCAACTTACTCTCAGGTAAACCGTTTAATACACATAGATTTGACTTGACCATTACAGGTAGATCCCCTATATGTATTGCTCTTGTCTCAACTATCCTATTATCTTCAACTATACTACACTCTATCATTATAGGTGCACTATATGTTAGATTCCTCAGCCTAGCCTCCATTGGAGTGACATAGGTTATTGAGCCATCTATCTCTGTAACCCTTGGATGCTGTAGTCTAACTCTACCTAACTTAACCTTGTATGGATACTCTGGGTTCTCTATCTCTACCTCACCGACCTCATCCACTATACTCTGTATACCCTTCTCAATGAACTCATTGTATGAGTTAAGATGCTGCCTAGCAACACCTTCCCTTGTAAGTATATCGTAGATTATGGGCCAGAAATCCTGAGCCTTACTTAATGCTATACTACTCATATTCTATCCCTCTACAACATATCTATAGTATATACTTATCCCTGCTGTAGGGCTCTTCCTTATTATCTTAACTATATCCCCAGGTTTAGCATTAAGATGCCTTATGGCTGGATCGTTAACTAGTATGAATGGTAACTGAGTCGGTTTCACATGATACCTCTTAAGTACCTCTTCAGCCTCTTCTTTGCTTAGTATAATATGCTCTGGCACATACTCATGATTTATACTCTTCTTAACATCTATCCTACCATTTGTCATAAACTAGAACCTACCCTCCATAATGGATGGAGTGAACCCAAATTTACATCTTTCTCTTCTCTATTACTTCAATCATTTAGCTAAAAAGATATATACTATTATGTGTATAGGCTCTTATGGCAAAGCATCAAAGGTATACAATAGTAATGACTGGATTAGCAGCACTAATTCTACTTGCTGCACCTATGCACGTTTATGCACAACAAGAGAGTATAACTGTTACTCTTGATAAGCAAGCATATGCTACTGGTGATACATTGATGGTTATGGGTAAGGTACCAAGGGTTATAACCGGGTTAGATGTAATAATACAGATAATAAATCCAAAGAATGCACAAGCAGCATTAGCCCAAGTTACACCAGATACAAATGGTAATTTCATGAAAGAGTTTAAACTCGGTGGAACCTTTATGAAAGAGTCTGGCACTTATACGGTAAGGATAACATACGGAGAGTTACAGCAAGAAACTAGCTTCACATTCACTGCTCAAGCACAACAACCACAACAATTCAATATAAAAATAGGTGGTATACAAGAGGATATAACCCTAAGTGGTACAATAAGTAATGGTAGTATAAACTCAATAACTGTGGATCAAGATTTCAATAGCATTGTATTTAACTTGAGTAATATTACATCTGATAGTGAGATAAGTGTAACTATACCATCTAGTATACTTAAAGACCCTACCAGATTTAATGAGGTTCAGTTTATTGCACTTGCTGATGGAGAAGAGGTTGATGCACAAGTATCTAGCCAAGGTAATAACAGCATAGTAACATTCAAAGTACCTAATGGAACAGAACAGGCTGAGATAGTTATTGCACCTGAGGATATAAGTGTAGTGCCAGAGTTTGGTGTAATTGCAGTACTTATATTAGCACTTAGTATAGGCGCTCTTATAGCATTAAGTAAAAAACAGATACTAAACATACCAAAGATAAAATAAACTAACGATTAATAAATTATTTATCTAAATTTTTATTTTTTCTGGTATGGTTTATCTAATTAATTAGAAAAATAGATCTAATATTTATTTATATATATTAAATCTTACGAAGCTAACAGTTAATAAATTAGTATAGTAAATACTTAAGCATGAGTAAGAAAGATGATGAAGATATTATAGAACAGTACCCAGTTAAGAATTATGAAGGATATGAGCAGAAGGTAGTTGATGGTTATACTATCTATAAGAGTAGTAAACGTTGGATAGCATTAGTTGTTGTAGACACCAAGAATGGTAGAGAACTAAGGTTATACTCATGGGAGATGCGTAAGAATGAGTGGAAGGTTGCTCTTGCAAGCCAGAATGTTGGATTCTGGGACTGGGATGCTATAATAGATAAAGTAAAGGAGTATAAAGAGAAGTATGGGATAAAATGATTTAATTAACAATTAACAAAAACTAGTTAATCTATATGCCTATTATGGATCTCTTTATCTCTTCAGCCCTACCCCTTATTATATAATACATCTCAACCAACTCATCTTGTGTCATAGTCCTTCTGTTAACCACCATGAAGTAGTTGCAGAATCCTCTTATTATCTCTCCTATAGCAATTCCTAATGCAAAATCAGCCTCATCTTTAACTAATGGTTTAAAAGATCTTGCTACATTCACAAAGTTAGAACTTTGTGCTATGGTATCATCTATGAGTTGCTCAAGGGTATCTCTTAGATTTTTGCTAAGTCCCATAGATTAACTTACAAATATTAATAAGAGATATATTTACTTGCTTCTGCACATAATATATGCATTTATGGCACGATATAGAGCCTGGAGATAAGGTACCAGATATAGTTAATGTTATAGTTGAGATACCAAAGGGTTCGCAAAATAAGTATGAATATGATAAAGATAATAATATAATAAAACTTGATAGGGTGTTATTCTCACCTTTACATTATCCAGGAGATTATGGTATAATACCTAGGACTCTAGCTGAAGATGGAGATCCTTTGGATGCTCTAGTCTTGCTCAGCAACCCAACCTATCCTGGAGTACTAATAGAGGCTATACCAATAGGGCTTCTAAGGATGATAGACTCTGGTATGAATGATGATAAACTACTATGTGTAGCAAAGTATGATCCTAGATACTCAAATTATAGAGATATAAACGATATAGAGGGGCATATACTGAAGGAGATAGCACACTTCTTCCAGGTTTATAAAGACCTGGAAGGAAAAGAGGTGCATGTTATAGGTTGGAAGAATGCTAATGAGGCAAAGGTTGTAGTTACGAATGCAATAGATCGTTATGCGAGAAAGTTTTTGAAGTAAAAGAAGGTGATATTGTATAATTAAGTATATAAAATCAAAAAATTTAGATGTTAGTATAGGTTAAACTTAGTTATGAGTATAACAAACGAGTTTGAGCCCTATGATATATTCTGGGAGCTTGCTGGAGAGTTAAGGCGCAATATACTGTTCAAGTTAAATGAGAAGCAGTTAAGGTTAACCCAACTAGCGAAGGAACTAAATGCAACTGTACAAGAAGTACATAGGAATATCAACAGGCTTATATATGCTGGGCTGGTTAAAAGAGACTCTGATGGTCTGTTATCGTTAACAACCTATGGGAAGACTGTATTAACACAAATACCATCGTTCGAGTTCCTTGCTAAGTATAAACAGTACTTTGAGGAGCATACATTAGGAGACTTACCAATGAAGTTTGTTCAAAGAATAGGTGCACTGAACAACTCTGAGTTAGTTAATGGTGTTGTGGCAGTACTTGAGAGATGGAAGAACATGTACATTAATGCAGAAGAGTATATAATGGAATTGATGGCTCAAGTACCTTTAGATCTTATAGAACCTCTTGTAGCAAGGGTAAGACAAGGGATAAAGTTCTCCTATATATTTGGGTATAATACTATAGTCCCAAAGGGTAGGGCTGAGATACTTAAGAGGGTTAACTGGCAAGAGTATATAAGAAAAGGCATCGTTGAGAGAAGAATGTGCGATAAGGTTGATGTTATGGTTATAGTAACAGATAAGCAAGCAGCAGTGCTCTTCCCAGATCAGAGTGGTGAAACAGATCTTAACCATATGCTGTTTAGTAATGATAGTTTATTCCATGAATGGTGCCTAGACTTCTTCAGATACAAGTGGTATAACTCAGGTTCGTTCGATGAGAGTAGGTTAAGAGAAGTATGATGCATACCTAGATTAGATAATAAGAAGATTGATCTAAAATATTAACTATTATAAAAAATATTAACTATAATGAAATAATTAAGTCTGTTAACTTAACACCATCTATTATCATTAGCATAACCAATCTGCTTATCTAATAGTAGAATATTGATATCTGGATCCCCTGAACCAGTTCATCATAATACCATTTCTTATCTAATCATCCTTATACAAAAAAGAGTTAGTTAACAAGTAACCATATTATAGGTATGTCTTGGTAATGTCCATCTGGAAGTATTCTACGTATTGATATCGGCAGGGCTTTTTGCCTTAGCTCGTATTCTGCTATGGATATTGGATCAGTGCTACCCTTCGGTACTGTTATTAATGGAGAGGCTCCTAGTGACAATTGTAATGCCCTTGCACCAACTATCCTAGCCCTCTCAAATCTTGTGATCCTCTTAGGTCCTATAAGAACCTCTCCAGGCTCTGATTTAACCTCTATTAATGTTATGCTGGATTCATCTACACTTGAGTAATCAAGAGTAATACTGTGTGTAGATAATACACTCTGTGTAGCATCACTAGTGCTTTTCTTCTCTTCTCCAGTAACTTGGACAGCGTTACTAGAGCCTATAAACTTAACATCTCCTTCACCTTTGTCCATCTCCTGCTGCTTCTCTTCCATAACCATCCCACTAACATCTTTTAATTCCATACTGTCACCAGCACTACCCTTACTCTTCCCTTTATCCTTCTTCTGTTTACCCTTTGCCTTGGTGATCTTACCCTCCTCTGTCAATTATATGCACAATATTTAACAATACAAATAAACGTTACTATATTCAATCTGCATATATGAGTGTATCTAGGGTAAGAGTAGTGATTATAGTTAAAGGTAAAGGAGAGTGTGAGTGTGAACTTGCAAGGCATCTTGCACCTTTAACAGTAGGCTCTATACTTAGGGCACTACCTTTAGAGAGTAGGATCTACAGGTTCAATGATAAGTTCATATACATGGATACTGGGCTTGCTATAGGAGCAGAAAAGCAGAAGGACTCATTCAAGAGAGGTGATATTGGTTTCATGATATCAAATAACTCTATATGTATATTCTTAAAGAATATAAGCGGTATGAGATTCAATCCTTTAGGAAAGGTCTTATCCAATATAGAATTATTTGAGAAGGTCTCTAGTAGTGATGTAGCGATGATTAAACATGAGGAATAGATTACTTATTATTTATGGTATCTTCTACAATAAGCCTTTGCTAATTTAAGGAAGATATCACTATCTTCACTCCTTATTAACTTATATATACCATGCTCATCATTACTACAACAATTTAACCCTCTAACTAGAGCAACAGGTATACCTCTACTCTTACCCATAACTAACTCAGCAGCCGAGGCTATCTCATCAGCTATTGCAATCTGTGTAATCCTTAACTCTTTACCATACATATCCTTTTTACCCCTATAATCCATTATAGGGTTTATACCTGCTAAACCTATTGCAACATTAACCTGCCCTTCTCTGAAAGGCCTGCCAAACGTATCTGTGATTATTACTGCTACTCTCTTATTTGTTAGGGTATATATCCTATCCCTTATGTTCCTAGCACTAGCATCTGCATCTAATGGTAGTAGTGTAACATTATTCCCTTGAACATTAGATGCGTCTATACCAGCATTTGCACATACAAATCCATGTCTTGTCTGCGTTATTATAACACCGCCCTCTGCAGCTATTATCTTACCTTCTCTTAGCATAAGTTCAACTAACCTAGCATCCTTGCCATGCTCTTTAGCAATTCTTTCTGCCTCTTCACTAGGTTCTATACTATCCAAATTAACAACTCTACCCTCAGCCTTAGATACGATCTTTTGAGCAACAACTATTACATCATTATCAAGTATCTCAAGGCTAATACTCTTAAGTGATTCGAGTATAAGATAAGCAATATCATCCCCATACTTGATATCTATACTAAATGGTATAGGGATTATCTCGATCCTATTATTAATGTACATATTACTCATGTATTATTTATTATCTAATACTGATTATATTTGCCATCATGAAAAGATCTGCTTTTAGAGTCACTCTTAATTATCCTACCATCAAAGTATCTGTTAACAACATCTATAAGCAATCTAAGATCCTTCTTATCTATTATTACATCTGCTCTCTCCTTAACTATACTCTGTGCATTAAAGGCTACTTTTAACCCTGCTATATCGAAGAGTGTAAGATCGTTTGCTCCATCTACAACTGCAACCGTATCATCTTTACTTATATTCCAACCCCTAATAACTTTGGCTACAGCATTTACCTTTCTAGAGTCTACTTGTATATCTACACCAACTAACTTACCATCCCTGAATATAAGCTCGTTTGATGCTACATAATCTAGATCAAGCTCACTCTTTAACCTATCAGTTATTATAGTGAATCCTCCAGATACAGCAACTAACTTAAACCCTTTGCTCTTAAGGTAATTACATACCTCTTTAGCACCATTCATAATAGGCATAGAGTTTGCCACACTTAGTGCACTATTATAGTCTATTCCCCTTAAGGCATCTATCCTTCTCCTAAGACCCTCTTCCCATGGTATCTCACCTTTTATTCCTTTGAGTGTTATATCCATAATCTCTCTCTCTTTACCTACAAGCCTTGCTAGCAAGGGTAGATACTCAGCATCATATAACACCCCTTCAACATCAAATATTACAAGCATGTAATATGAGCATAAACGATATAGTATATAAGTCTAATCAAGCTTACAATTAATTAATACTTATATCCCATAACTCATAAGGTATGGTATTGAGCTCTGATGAGGTACGATACAAGTACATAGTAGATGTTAGAGAGGGAAAGAGTGTAAAGATTTCAGATTATGCTAAGAATGAGCTAAGAGATCTAGGCATGATGAATGAAAAGGGTAAATTAAAGATAAAGGGTCTAAGTTCGAAGATGCTATCTAGAATGAAGAATGAGTATGTTGAGTGCCCTGTACTTAGCAAGGATGTTAACTTCATAGAGTGCTATGTATGCTCTAACTTTGTGAGTAGAATAACTGGAAAGGTTTACTGTAAAGGCGAGCCTTTAAGCCCAAGGTAATTCTATACAGCATGTGACGATAAGGTAAAAATTAGGCACTTATATTGCAAGTAGAGTGAAAGTGAACATGTATGAGTATGCTAGGACTGACTATTAAAAAGAGTGAAGACTTCTCTGAATGGTATACACAAGTAGTAATAAAGAGTGATCTGATAGATTATGCTCCTATAAAAGGGTTCATAGTGCTTAAACCTTACTGCTATGCTATATGGGAGATAATAAAGGAGTTAGCTGATAAACGCTTTAAGGAAACCGGACATAAGAATGCGTTCTTACCAACACTCATACCAGAGAGTCTATTAAGTAAGGAGGCTGAGCACTTCAAAGGATTCCAGCCTGAAGTATTCTGGGTAACACATGCAGGTGATAAGGCGCTTGGTGAGAGACTTGCATTAAGACCAACATCTGAGACATTAGCGTATGAGATATTTGCTAGATGGATAAGGAGTTACAGGGATCTTCCATTGAAGCTGAACTTCTGGAATACAGCATTGAGGGCAGAGATCAAGTCTACTAAACCATTGATAAGAACCTCAGAGTTCCTATGGCAGGAGGGACATACGGTTCATGCGAGTATGGAAGAGGCTGAGCAAGAGTGCATGTTAATGCTTAACATATACAGGAATATAATAGAGGATTACTTGGCTATACCAGTAATTGCAGGCTATAAGAGTGAGAAGGAGAAGTTCGTAGGTGCATTATATACATTAACACTTGAGGCTCTTATGCCAGATGGTAAAGCATTACAGATGGGCACATCACATAACCTTGGTCAGAACTTCTCGAAGGCATTTAATATAAAATTCCTTGCAAGTGATGGTAAGGAGTACTATGCATGGCAGACTTCATGGGGTATATCATGGAGGCTTATAGGTGCTATGGTTATGGTACATGGTGATGACAAAGGACTAATAATACCACCTAAGGTTGCTCCAATACAAGTAGTTATAATACCAATATTCTATGATAAGGATAGAGAGCAAGTGTTAGCAAAGGCTAAGAGTATATATGATATGTTAAGTGCAAGGTTTAGGGTTCATTTAGATGATAGGGATGAGTATACCCCAGGATACAAGTTCAATGAGTGGGAGTTGAGGGGTGTACCATTAAGGATAGAGTTAGGTAGCAAGGACATCAGAGAAGGCAAGGTTACAATAACAAGGAGGGATAACTCTAGTAAGGTTAAGGTAAATGATGATCATACTCTAACTGATTATATAGAGTCTGTACTTGAGGATATTCAACGTAACTTGTATTTGAGGGCTAAGGAGTTCTTAGACAGACATACATTTGATGCAAAGAGTTATGAAGAGTTAAAGGAGCATATAGACAATGGATTTGTAAGGGCTTATTGGTGTGGTTCTCTAGAATGTGAGTTAAAGGTTAAGGCTGAGGTAGGAGCAGATATAAGGGTTATACCATTCCAAAAGGGTAATGGTTATAATGCTAACAATGAGAATAGCAGTAATAATAGATGCATATACTGTAATAAAGAAGCATACAAATTAGTATACTTTGCTAAGGCATACTGATATTCTTGTTAAATAAGTCTAAATCATAATGGATCTAATAATTTTACATAAATTAATATACAATTAAAGAGCTTGATAACGATAGTTAGATGAGCAAGATTACATTAACTCGACAAGAAAGCCTACGGTTTTAACTCTAGCATGAATTGTCAATGGATTTAAATTACTGACTCTGCATTAAATCCAAAGAGCATGTCACTCATGAAAGCCATACAGACAGTTAAGGCTAAGATCCTTCTCAGAAAAGGTAAGCAGGAGCTTTTAAGACAGAAATATCAGAATTGGCAACGCTATCTTAGTGGGGATAGATCAGTTCAGCTTTATTCAGCTACAGAGCAACAAGCAGATAGGTTCCTTAGAAGGCTTAAGGGTAGACTCAACCTAGTCAAAGAATTCCCAATGATTCTTAGAAGAGATACCATCAAATTGGATAAAAAGGATAGCAAGTTTACAAATTACTGGTTTAGGATCCCAGTTTCTGGAAGGAGAGGTGGCATATGGGTTCC
>CAZLZM010000002.1:0-10316 GCA_964563995.1 uncultured Nitrosopumilales archaeon | reverse complement strand
ATGAAGCCAGATTGCTGAAGAATGGTAACGATTGGTATATCCATATAATGGTTGAAAGAGAAGTCTCTCTGAAACCCATAAATCCAAATAAGATAATAGCCGTGAATATTGGAGACAGGAACATAGCAACCAAAGTTGAATTGATAAATGGCAAGATTAAGAAACCCAAATTCTATGGCAGAGAAGTGAAAGGCATCAGAAGACATTTTTATTGGCTTATGAAGAGGCTAGGAGAGAAGAAGCCTTTAAGCATTATCAAGAGGATAGGGGAAAAGGAAAAGAGAAGTGTTGATGATATCTTCAAAATCTCAAGAGATATAGTGGATAGAGCTGAGTTGGAAGCTTTAATAGTCATAAGATACCTAA
The DNA here is from genome assembly GCA_964563995.1 of uncultured Nitrosopumilales archaeon. Taxonomy (GTDB): domain Archaea; phylum Thermoproteota; class Nitrososphaeria; order Nitrososphaerales; family Nitrosocaldaceae; genus JBBIQH01. The sequence continues at coordinate 9,950 of CAZLZM010000002.1, read as the reverse complement.
AGGGATTGAGGAAGATACAAAGAAGAAAGATTCTAAATAAGATTGTCAACAAAATGCCTTTCTTCAAGCTTACTAGATATGTTGAATATAAAGCCAGATGGGAAGGAGTTCCAGTTTTAAAGCTCAGAGAATATTACACATCTAAGATCTGCCATAGGTATGGAGAAAAAGGGGAAAGACCATTTCAAGGCTTGTTCAAATGTTCTAATTCTAATTGCGGATTAGAATACAATGCTGATCTAAACGGTGCTGCCAATCTAGCCAATCTAGGTAAGTTGGCTATGGGCTATATGCTCATAGCTGGGGCTGTATTGACACAGCCCTTAACTCAATGTGAAGCCATATCTATGGCTTGTAGCCATGAAGGATATGGTTGAGAATGGGGAATCTCCCGACTTTAGTTGTGGAGAGTGTCAAAATGGAGGTAACTGATATACTTAATAACTTCTTTGTATTTGCTAGTACACTAGGTTATATAGGCTTATTTGCAATAAGTTTCATAGCTAGTGTAATAGTATTCATACCCATACCCTTCTTCCCTCTACTAGCATTGATGAGTATAGATAAAGAGTTCGATCCTCACCTGCTTGCATTCTCTAGTGCTATAGGAGCGACCCTTGGGAAGACTATAATATTCTATAGCAGCTTCTATGGGAGAAGGTTCATAAGCAAAGAGAGCAAGGTAAAGATGAAACCATTGCAAAGATTGCTAAAGCGATATGGTTGGTTTGCATCGTTTATGGCTGCAGCAACCCCTATACCTGATGATCTAGTCTATATACCATTAGGATTGGCTAAGTATAATCCATGGTTGTTCTTCACTTCATGTCTTGCTGGTAAGATGGTAATATCTGAGGCCGTAGTATGGGGTACTAGAATGGGTTTTAATGCACTAGAATACTTGGAGGGTAATATAGATACACCATTATTCTATGCTACAGCCATTGCTACAATAGCAGTTACAGTAGTTTTAATCTACTTTATGATAAAGGCTGACTGGGGCAAGTTAGTGGGCAAGATATTTCCATGGACACTTAAAGATGATAACAATGATAACGATCATGTAAATAATTTAAATAATTCTAACAATAGAAGTAATCAGTAAGAATTATTTAATTAAAATATAAAATAATTTGACTATCGTAAGTTAATAGAATTAACATCAACCTGTAACAATAACAGAATATTAATATGTTAAATAATTTAAAGAATTCATAGCTATTATTAATATACTTGAATAAGTATAGTAAATATCACATAGTTGTCATTTCTACTCTTATAGATAATAATGTTTGTATTTGGGTCATGTATAATATACTACTCATGTACTATGAGACTATGAAGATAGGGAGCAAGTACTCAATAAATAGGAGTAAAGATTCACTAACTATAGTTAGGATGATGGATGGTTACTTTGAAAAGATCCACATAAACAAAGATGGTTATGTTAACATAACTATTAGCAAGATGGGATTAAGATTCTACTATCCCCAACACTTAACAGCACTTATGATAGGAGAAGTATCTGAGATAATAGAGTATGAAAACAAGAGATATGTAAGAGACTCTATGCTCATAGAGAAGATAAATAGAATCATGTATGATCTTATAAAGTACTATGAGAACATCCAAGATATACAAGCTATAAGTCGCTAAAACTATAAATTAGGCAATTGACCGATATTACCTGCTATAGATAACTGATACATACTAATTATAGAAGGTGATACACGATGATGAGGATAATGCTATAGCATGGTTGATACATCAATGGTATAGAGGGATTCTGGAGTAAGCCAAGGAGAGGCTGTTGTGATACCAGAGTAAGCAAAGAGCTATTCCCTTACTATCTTAAGAGTTAGAGTTCAGATACAACAATAGAGGTGTAGTTTATCTGACAGATTGATTGGGGTATTGGTTAGTGATAGTAGCCAATCACCTAAATTATTAATACAAATAGTAAAGTTACAGATTTAAGTTTATAAAGCTCCAAGTATTACATACATTTATAAAATAGATTACAAAAATAGAGGTATGAGTATTAAACCAATAGTATACACTGCATCAGCTACCACAGCTATAGCAGGTATATTACATCTCATAATGGCATCTAGGGCATTAGAGTTTAACATTAATACTGGGGTATTCTTTCTTATCGCAGGTATATTACAACTCTTCTGGGTATTGCCTACCATTAAGATGTACAGCAGAGTATGGCATTATATTGGAATGACAGGTACCATTGGTCTAATAATACTCTGGATTATTACTAGAGTGCCAAATCCAATAACAAATAGGGGTCTACCAGTTAACGAGATAGGAATAATCATGCAGGTATTCCAAGTAGCATACGTCATTCTCTTAGCATTGCTTATAGTAAGGAGTAGAAGATCGTACTAGTTGAATAGAATCAGATCTTACATAATACAATGTGAAAAACTTATCGTAGTTGTGTAAAAATATACTTTTATTTTTAAATTTTACTTAATATTATACAATTACTAACATTGTTAACCAAACTTTAAATATTTGTTCTTATCATTTTAAAAATAATGCGTGGAGAATCTCATAATTAAGATTACCACACTTACAGTGTAGATAGTAATGATTATACTAGAAAAGATGTTTTTAGAGCTAGCAAGCTACACTAGATGTGTCATACTAAAGTTAGATAACTTACCCATGGGACTAAGTAACATAACAAGAGAACTTAACATATCAATACAAGATGCGCTAGGAATGTAATGAGGCTAGTAAATACTGACATTGTAGTAAAGAACCCAAGATGCAAAGTTCGCATTAACAGAGTATTGTAGATTGATAGTAAACGAACTCTTTTACTTCCAGTTTTTAAGTAATCTTAGAGCATTAATGAGTGATACACACTCTAGTCCATAAATAAGCTTAACTAACTCACAACTCGAAGATTAGTTTAACTGTGTATCCTCAATGCTAGAGAAGTTGAAGATGATAAAGTAATTCAAGAGAGTATCTTAATATAATAGTAAGACAGGCATGGTATGATGAGGAGGGTAAAAATACTATATCTTAGAAGGTGTAGATGTATTTTATAATCCTAACAAGCAGGACTCTCTTCCCAAATGGGATATATTTGAGAGTGATAAAGAGAATATATTACCATGACAAGCGAGGCAATATAAAGATCAGGTTTATAAATCATACGACAATAGCCTTGTATATATCTGAAACTTAAGCAAGAGCCATACTATTAATACACAATATGAACTTCGATATGCAATTTATTACTTAGCAATTATGAGTATCTCCTTGCTAGACATATTTAACTATTATTAGCAAATGTTATAAATGTTAGAGTAATTACTACTAATAACATAATGAGGAAAGGTTTACTGCAAGAGATCATTAGTAAAGCTATGTATGCAGATGATATTAATATGTACAGTGTATGCTATAGAGATATGGATGCTCTAAAAGAGGTTGCTCTTAAGGATTTCTTGGAGTTATCTGAGAACTTTAGATTGATACCAGCCAACAGGATAGTTTACATTAAGAGAGTGGGTAAGATACTATATACTAGGAAGGGAACCAGTAGTTAGTCTATCATATCAATCTTAACTGATCAGTTAGATTAAATTTTATATTATGTATCAGTTAAGGAACTCTATGCCTTTAGATGTGGATAAGGTTAAACATCTGGCGTATCTTGCTAGGATAAGCATAGATGATGAATCGATCAATTTATATGCTAAACATATGGATAAGGTAATCGAGTACTTTAACATACTAGATGAGATTAACTTTGTTAGTAGAGAGCCGTATAGTATATCAAAGCATATCGAAGAGTTTAGGGATGACATACACATTGCAAGTAATGAAGATGTGCTTATAACAGCAAAGAATGTTAAGGAGAGGTTCATCAAGGCACCAAGAATAGTATGAATTATTAACAGTTACTGACTGATTGATATGAGCATTCTAAATATTAACGCTCACGAGCTTGTAGAGTATATAAGTAATGGCTCCATAAGTGCTGAGGATTTCACAGCAAGGATACTTGAGAGGATAAGCACGTATGATGAGAAGATAAATGCATACATAACCATTAATAACCATGCCTTAGATAAAGCAAGAGAGATAGATAAGGAAGTTAAGAGTAGTAATAATGAAAAGAGAAGATCAAGAATGTTACTAGGGGTTCCTATTGCTATAAAGGATAACATATCCACTAAAGGTATAAGGACTACATGCGCAAGTAAGGTGCTGGAGGATTATATACCAGTGTATGATGCTACAGTAGTATCTAGATTGAAATCTCATGGTGCAATAATCATAGGAAAGACAAATATGGATGAGTTTGGCATGGGTTCTAGTACCGAGTTCAGTGCATTTGGAGTAACACATAATCCATGGGATACTACCAGAGTAGCAGGAGGTTCCTCTGGAGGTAGTGCAGCTGCATTAGCAGCATTGGAGGCTGTCCTAGCATTAGGATCAGATACTGGAGGTTCTGTAAGATGTCCAGCAAGCTTCTGTTCAGTATTAGCACTTAAACCAACCTATGGTTTATTGAGTAGATATGGGCTGATCTCATATGCAAACAGCCTAGAGTGCATAGGCTTAATGGCTAGATCAACAAGGGATCTAGCTCTTTTACTCAAAGCAACGGCAGGATATGATAGATACGATGATACAAGTATTAATAGTAATGATGTCGATTACTATAGCATTCTTGATAATATTAGCAATAGTAGTTTCAATGGTATGAAGATAGCGGTTATAAAGGACATAGTTGATAACTGCAACGATGATGTTAAGAAGGCATTCTACGATTCTTTAAGTATACTTGAGGATCTAGGATTCATCATAGAAGAGATCCAACTAGCATCAGTAAAGTATGCCTTACCAGCATATTATGTTATAGCCATGGCAGAGGCAAGTAGTAATCTTGCTAGATATGATGGTATAAGGTATGGTTATACCATGCAACCAGATGGTATAGCATGGAATACATTCTACTCAAAGGTAAGGGGTATGTTTGGTGATGAAGTTAAGAAGAGGATAATGCTAGGAACATATATACTCTCCTCAGGCTACTATGGCAAGTACTACATGAAGGCCCAGATAGCAAGGGCACTCATAAGGGATGAACTCTTAAGAGTATTCAAGTGTTATAGTATTATAGCAACACCAACCATGCCTATACTCCCATTTAAGATAGGCGAGAGAATAGACGACCCATTAAAACTATATACAGTTGATATATGCACTATACTAGCAAATCTAGCAGGGATACCAGCGTTATCCATTCCATGTGCAATTCATAATGGGTTACCTATAGGCTTACAGTTAATGGCTAAGCATTTAGATGAGCAATTGCTATTAATGGTTGCATATGCATTTGAGAGTGTTAGATATGTTAGGAGGTGTATAGATTAGATGCGTAATTATAATTATAATAATAATAGTAACAAGCATATTAAGATAGGACTTGAGATACATTGCCAGTTAACAGCATTAAAGAGTAAGTTATTCTGTTCATGTAGTTCTGATTACAGGGGGAAGGAGCCTAATAGTAATGTATGCCCAATATGCGTTGGTCTACCTGGAACATTACCATTACTTAACAGAAAGGCCGTAGAGTATGCTATAATGATAGCGTTATCACTGAACTGCAGTATACCTGAGAGGCTTGTATTCTATAGAAAGAACTACTTCTATCCAGATCTCCCTAAGAACTTCCAAATAACACAGTACAACTCATATGAGCAGGCAAGTGTAGGTAGCAATGGTTATCTTGAATTAGATTATGTTAACGGCAATTATAAGAAGATAATAAGGATAAGACGTGTACAATTAGAAGAAGATCCTGGTAGACTGGTTTATGATAGCGTAAGCATAGATAGAGCGAACTATACTTTAGTTGATTACAACAGGGCAGGGGTAGCACTGGTTGAGATAGTAACTGAACCAGACTTTGATTCTCCTGAGGAGGTTAGAGTATTTCTTAACAAACTAGCATCAATACTTGAGCATTTAGGTGTATGTAATACAGAACTTGATGGTGCTGTTAGATGCGATGTTAACGTATCATTTGCTGATAATGCGAGAGTTGAGATAAAGAATATAAACTCATTTAAAGAGGTTGAGAAGGCAATAGTATTTGAGATAACTAGACAAAGGAGTTTATTGGTAAGAGGTATAAAGGTTACCTCAGAGACCAGACATTGGGATGATGTTAGAAGGATAACCATACAATCTAGGGCAAAGGAGGAAGAACAGGATTATAGATACTTCCCAGAGCAGGATATACCTGTTGTTTATATAGCAAATAAAGTAGATGCTATCAAAGCAGGTTTACCAGAGTTGCCAGATGAGAAGGTTTCTAGGTTTGTTAAGGAGTACTCTCTACCAGAGCATACTGCAAAGATTTTAGTAAATAACAAATATTTAGCAGGTTTCTTTGAAGAGTGTGTAAAACATTATAGTAATGCAAGAGAGATAGCAAACTGGATAATAAGTGATCTAAAGGGTTACATAGATAGGGATAAGGATAATATTGTACTAACAAGGGTAACACCAAGACATATAGCAGAATTAGCCATGCTTATAGATTCTAATAAGATAAACAGGATTATGGCAAAGCAGATAATGCATATTATGGTATCCAATGGTGATATGCCATCAAGTATAGTACAGAATATGTGTATAGATAATATTACAAGTAAAGATGAACTCAGAGAGATAGTAAAGAAAGTTATAATTGAAGAACAGAGAGCTGTTAAAGATGCTATAATTAATGAGAAGGCATTTAATTACCTACTAGGCAAGGTTATGAGGTATTCAAAAGGAAGGGCAGAACCTACGTTGGTGTTAGAGTTATTGAAGGAGATGATAATTAATATTAATAATAAAGAAAAAATAATCAACGGTAATAACACTAAAAAATGAACTCTATCGATGCATACGAGCAAGAAGTAATAATGCAATTGGATGAATTACCTAGAGTACTAAAAGAATTAGAGAATAAGGATATATGGTTAAGTAAGGATGAACAGAACAAGGTAATAATAACTGGTAGTGGTGACTCATATGCTGCTGCACTTGCAGTAGAGAGGTTATCCGCCTTCAGGATAAGGTGTATAGATCCCTATGAATTCATAAGCGTAGCATGTAATGAAGGTAACTATATACAGGATGAGAGGAATATAATATACATAATATCTGTATCTGGGGAGACAAGGGCATCCATAGATGTGGCAAAGAGAGCAAAGGATATGGGATTGAAGGTTGTAGCATTAACATCAAACACTACTAGCAAATTAGCAAAGGTTGTAGATTCCATAATTGAACTAAGGTTCAAGAGGACAGGGATACTTACTGCAGGTAGTATAGGTTTTACCACTAGCCTATTGACAGCAGCATCGCTTGTACATGCTATAGATTCTAATACCATAGATATTAAAAGATTGTTTAAATTAACAGATACTACTAGCAGCATAGAGCTAAAGGATTTTAACTATCTAGTAGGGGATGTATTAACATATCCTATAGCTGTTTACTTCTCTGCTAAGATATACGAGGTTCTAGGTTTAAAGTCCCAGTATTGTATGCTTGAACAGTTCAAGCATATGCAGATCTTCTCTTTAGATGCTTCTGATAAGGTAATCATACTTACAGATCATGGTAAGATACTAGCAGAAGGTCTGCTATCTAATGGTATAGATACAACACTACTAGGCTACAATCATGTGGTTAATTATGGGAGCAGTAATGGTAGAGAAGGTATAAACAATACAAGTAGAGATGATGTTAGCAAGGATAAGGCTCAAGATAGTGAAGGATCAGAATATTACTTGAATCTGGTATCAAGGTTTGCTGATAAACTTAACGTTATCCTTTACACCACATTCATAGCTCAAAGAGCAGTACTTAGAAATGCAAGGATTAGAGGGTTTAATGATTGTGCGTTCATTACTAACAATGAATTGTTAAGGCTTAGTAGTTCATTAATATATTAAATAATTTATAATTCTTATACTATTACCACAAGTGTAGTAAAACCTCTCCTATCTAACTCTAAGCCATCAGAGTTATACACCCCAACAACTATAGTTATTGATATCACATCTGATACACTACACTTGCATATATCTAGAATAACTTTAGAGTCTATGCTATTTGCTCTCTTATCATCATACTCTACAACACTTATAGGAGCAGATGCAAGTATATTAAACTTTTGTGCATACCTTTTATCATAATAAGTTATTCCAACCAATCCATCATCTTTAGTTGATGATGCTCGAATATTCAGTATTAGAGTTCCATTACTGTTACTCTTACTGTATTCTACATACCTTAGATGCTCATTAATGTAAACATTGAACTCGAATGGGTATCCGGCAGTGAACTCTGCCATCTTAGTTATGCCATCATCCTTCATTATATCTATCTTTTTTATAGTATCTCCATACCTTGCTATCCATGAGCTTGTTATCTTTACAACGTTATCTATCATTCTTAACCTCCATTCCTCCTCTTCTTTATCAAGTTTATACCTGTAGACCCAGTCCTTGTAATCATTGCTTATATCTCTAATAAACTCTATACATGTTAATTTATACTCATCAACACTCTCTTTACTTGAACTATACATAGCAATAATTATAAGGTTAGGAGCTTTATAATTAGTTTATTAACTAGTTTCATTCCTTATACGATTAATATATAAAATTTATTTAATTTAATAATTAAGTTTATGTATTACCTATACTATACATCATGCTCTTAGTCTTAATTCTTGCAATTACAAGCATCATTGCAATTACAGTACCTATTACAGTTATAACACCTAATGGAAACTCTGGCACTACTACCATATCAAACTCTGCCTTCTCTACACGTGTAACTGTAGCATCTCCAGTTCTAAATGTTGTATCATAACTTACCACAACCTTTTTCACACCCTCGCTTGAGAATGTTACTGTAATAGGCTGAAGGTTGTTCCTTAACTCTTGCTTAAGTATACTCTTACCGTTCTCAAATATCTCTATAGTATACTTCTCTGTATCCCTTAATGGTCTGTTAGCATTATCATAAAGGCTAGCGGCAAACCTTACCTCTTGACCAGGCATTATCACCTCTGGTGACCAATACAGTTCTATGTACACAGAACCCCCATCGCTAAGCTTCCTAAGAGGAGATTTAGGTAATTCAACTGGTCCTCCCTTGAGTTCTATAGGTTTATCGCTCTTGCCAAACTCTTGTAATGTGAATTCATACTGGATTGGTATTGGATGCTCTGTCCTAAAAGAGTATACCTTAGCCTGAATGGGTAATGGAAAGTTCTCTGCTACCCATATCTTACTAGTCTCTGAATACTTGAAACCAACTATTGTAGTATTCCATGTTACACCAGCTGCTGTTATCTGCTCATTTACAACATCTACAGATGCTGGAGCGCCTATACCTACAGGTACTCCTCCTGTTATACCTAATCTACCCCATGCTACTTGTGCTAGTGGTTTTGGATTATCACTACTTGCAAAATCTCCAAGCCATGTTAACGTTCTCTTTATAACATCTTTAAACTTGCTTACACTAGGCTCTGCACTTATAGGCTGCATATTTATATCTGATAGGACCATCTTACCTGTGCTAACAATACCTTGATCATTAACACTAACTACAGCTACCCAGTTACCATCTTGATCCTTGCTTTCAAGCCATATCGCTACAGTTAATTGCCTTCCACCTTCATACTCCAGATCCTTCACTGTATATACGAAGTATGTATGTTGCTCAGCCCCTTTACCAGGATACCAGGTTGCCTGTGCGTTTGCATTATCCACCACTGTTAATGCTAGTAGTGCAGCTACCGTCATTGCAAGTATATATCCTTTCATAGGATTACATACTAAATAATGCTTTATAAATCTTAAGATTTATTTTCTGTATAAATTATTAAT
>CAZLZM010000001.1:22649-46407 GCA_964563995.1 uncultured Nitrosopumilales archaeon | reverse complement strand
TGTATAGAAATCTACAAGCTTCTAGATTAGATTCTAATACTGATTCACATACTCTGTTAGGATATATTCTGTATTTGTAGTTAAGTTGTTGTTGATGCATGTTCTTCTTTATTACCATCATCTTATTCATTATTATTACTTAATTATTACTTATTAGTATTTAAATTTATCTTGGAAATTCATCTCCGTCATAAAGTACATGGTTTTCTTGCCAAAACTTATATAAAAATCTTAATAGTCATATGTATAAGTACTATTCTCTACCTATAGCTCCAAGTAGATCGAACTCTTCTTGGGTAATACTCTTTATCTCTGCTAAAGATATCATATTCTCATCTGGGTCAAGTATAATGGCATGCTTACCAAAGCTCTCCTCTCTGGGCTCCTTCAGGAACCTTAAACCTCTCTTTTTAAGCATCTCACATAACTCATATAGATCATGTACTGTAAAACCTAGTAATATTCCACTCTTAACATTACTATCTCTGCTACTACTGTTACCATCTCTCCTCTTTAACACTATCCTTGTAGGATCATTGAACAACTCTGCTGTACTATCATCGCTATATCTTAATGGTAAGCCTAGCTCATTAACATAGAAGTCTATAGATCTCTTTAGATCTTTAACGAATAGCACTATAGCATCTAACCTTCTAAACATAACTCTAAATTATGATAAATCATAATTAAAGATTTCTTTACTCTTGGAAAATCTTATATCATTATAATGATATATCTTATAGGATGAAGAGATTGGAAGCTATAATACCAACCGAGAGGCTTATTGCTGTTAATGAAGCGTTGAAGAAGGTAGGTGTTGGAGGTGTAACAGTTATAGATAGTAAGGGTAGAGGAGCAGGTAAGAGGGAACCCGTAGCAGGGGCTAGGGGCACTACATACTATATACCAGAGTTCCATTCAAGAACAACACTTATTACTGTTGTTGATGACTCAAAGGTAGATGATGTTATAAATGCTATACTTGGTGCAGCTAGTACTGGTTCTCCTGGAGATGGTAAGATATTCATAACCAATGTTGAGGATGTTGTTGATATAGGTAGTAAGAAGAGAGGTGCAGGCGCACTATAATCTAATCACATTAATATTAATTACAATTTAATTTTTATTAATTATTTTTATGGTTAGTTTAATTTATTATGTTAGGAACGCTTATCTTGCTTTTCTCTCTCTGCTATTACTCTTAAAGAATCTTCTAGTATCACCAAGCATAAGAACCTCCTCCTCTCTAGTCTTTATAACCAAGGGTAGATTACTAACAACATTTCCTATAACCATACAATGCCTTGCTTGAAGGGTTCTTACTATAGATTTTATAGAATCTGTATCTATTAATGATACCCTTGCTATCTTCTCTAAATCACTCTCGTTTGTAAAGTTAAATAGAAATATGTTATCCAACTGCCTATATATGCTATCGTTTATAGCATCTGGTTGGTTAGTTATGAATGTGGTGAATATGCCAAAGTGCCTCATCCTTGTAACTATATCTTCCCAGTAGGTATCCCTAAGGTAAAGGTGAGCCTCTTCAGCAAAGAGGAAGATTGGGGGTATCTTACCTTGCTCTAACAACTCTATCAACTTGGTTAACAGCAGTTCAACTGTCATACGTCTTACCAAAGAGGATACTCTACCCATTCCTATTATCATAGCCATCCCAGTGCTCTTCTGCCTTATTATATCCTCAAGTTTTATACAATAATTATTATTGCTACTAGTATTGCTAGCATCAGCGAATAAGTTAGACGTGATTATGGCATGTAACCTAGATATCAGTGCTTCCTTTACTAACTCATTAGTCTTAAGATTTACTATAGCATCGAATAGTGATGATATGTTAAGCCTGTTCCTAGACTCTAGATTATCCCATACCCTAAAGAACTCCCTTAAAGAAGATGCAGGCATATCTAAGGCATATTTGAGCATATTTGCCATGGCACCTTTGCCTATGTACTCTAAGGTAAACCTTAACCCTTTCCCAGGTTCCAGAAATAGTACTTTATCTGCTATACTACTCTTACTGCCGTGACCATTCCATGCTAATCCTAGATACTCGTTGTTTAGGTCTAACACTATTGTATACGCACCATACTCAACTAGACCCTTAACTATACACTTTGTTAGATGTGATTTACCAGAACCCTTCTTACCAGTTATAAGGTTCAATCTACCATCCAGATCCTCAGCATATATCGTAACCTCTTCATTACCATTATACGAGTAACCTATCTTTATGGGATAGGCACCTCTCCTTTTAAGGATAGAGTTTAGTTCACATACACTTATCTTCCTTATCCTAGAGTTTACCCTTGATGGCAGCCATGATACATCATTACCTATGTTATCATTCTCTATACTTGCCCTTATCTTACATTTTATTAACTTGGCATCTCTGAGTATCCTTGCTATACTACCTATTCCTAATGGATCATAGTGGTTACACTTGCTTGTAGCATTCAATATCTCATCCCTTACTATATCATCAAGCAATGACTGCGTATTATGATATTCTTCATCATAAACCTGTACTAGCAGCATCTTATTACTACTATTACTGCTAATGCTATTACTACTATTATTATTGCTACTATTATTGTTATTATAACCATCCTTACTATCTATATCGTTAATCTCTTCTATTATCAAGTAATCCCCCTTGCTTATGCCCTCATCATGTAATGATAAGAGTACGATCTCATCCTTACTCTTGCTTATTATCTTCATACACACATCACTCAATTAACATGCTCTACCTATCAAGAGCCTTCTAGCGTAATCTCCATCAACCTCCTTAACACTTAACCTACTCTTCATGAAACTTTTTAAGCATAGAACATCAGTACTTGTGAATACAGATGTATGGTGTGCTATCCTTAATGTATCTGGATATCCATTATGTAAGATATCGTTTTTTACGAGTGTCCCTAAGGAGTAAGATATATCATACATAGATGGTATATCAACTCTAATTACTAGTCCATTACTATTTAGTTTTGCTAGTAAGAGAGATACATTATTTAATAATAATATGTTATCTTTACAATTACTATTATTCTTAATGAGATCGGTTACATCAGTATAGCAAGGATACCTTTGCTTGGTTAACGATGATGCTATCCTTGAGAGATGCTTAAATGATGTACTCTTGCTTAACCCTATTAACATGTTGTTATTTGTGTTACATGCATCAATTATGTTGATTAGTGTATATGCTTCGTAAGGTGAGGCTCTTAATGGACCATCAACAAGTATTATTGAGTTGGATAGCAACCTTGATATCTCATACTGTAACATTCGTTCCAACCTTACCCTTATCATCCTCTTGCTCTCTTCTACACTGTTATAGTTATTTGCTTGAACATTACATGCATCAAGAGTATCATTACAATCACTCTTTACATAAAAGAGCATTGGTCCTATCTTGGCATGTGTTATCATTTTACCACTGTATGCTAATGCAATGCAACATTTTGCAGAGTATATGAATCCATCTACAGTTTCACCAACAAGTATGCAACTAGAATCTACACCTACTACACATACATTTACATTCAAAGGTTCTATCTTATTTATTATGATCTCATCAGTAGCATCTTGATCCCATCCATAGGTAGGTATCAATGATCTATCGTTGCAGAAGATTATCTGCTTACCATTAAGCTCTTCAAGTCTTGAAGGTATAATAGAATCCATGTTATCTTTAATATTATCTATTATAGCATCTATATCGAGTGTGATAGGAAGGTTTAATTGTGTCTTCATCTTGATCAACAATATAGAAGATGAGTCATATTAATGTTGCGCAAGATGTTCAACATGAACAATATGATAAGAGCGAGCCTAGTATAGTTAAGATAAGACTCAAGAGAGGCGCGTGGGAGGTAGAGATAACCTGTAGAGAGGATAGGGTAAGGCAGGTGATAGAGAGTGTACTGGTTAGTATGAGTAATAGAGTAGATAGTGAGAGCATCAATAGTATTGCAAACAGGAATGATACTATTACTGGTGTAGATGCAAGTAAGAAAGCATTAGTTAAGAGTGGTGCTACATGTAAAGGTTTGATAGAACAGTTATGGCATGAAGGTTGGTTCGTTGATGAGCATAACCTTGCAGAAGTTCATGAGGAGTTGTCAAGGAGGGGGTACAACTACGATAGAACTGCTGTATCACATGCATTAACAGATCTTGTCAGAGAGGGTATACTAAGTAGAGTAGGGAGTGCTAGAGTTTATAGATATATACAGAAAAGACCTCCCCTAAGTGAGTAATAAAGGATAAATGATAGAAATGAGGTAGATTTAAATCTCTATTGTAAGGATAGTATAATGATTTAAGATGTTATTCATAAGTGGTGCTGAATGGCTTTGGCTCATAGTGATTATAGGAGTACTTCTCTTTGGTGCAAAGAAGATCCCTGAATTAGCAAGATCCTTAGGCAAGGCAGCAGGTGAATATGAGAAGGCTAGACTTGAGGCTGAGAGAGAAATAAGAGGTTATACAAGCAATAACATAAAACCATCAAGAGAGAAGCTGGAGGAGATAGCAAAGGCTTTAGGCATAGATTATGAAGATAAGAGTGATGATGAACTTATAGCAGATATAGAGAGAGCAATAAAGGGTAGTAAGAAGTAGTAGGTTCTACAATAATAGCAGATAGATGATAGTATGAGTGCTGTAGAGGTTATCAATCTAACTAGAGTGTTTGATTCTAAGGGCAGGAGAGTTATTGCTTTAGATGATGTAAATCTTAAGATAAGCAAAGGTGAGATCTTAGGATTACTTGGTGCAAATGGTGCAGGTAAGACAACACTGGTTAAGATACTTGCTACACTGTTACTGCCAACATCAGGTTATGCGTATGTATATGGCTACGATGTTATAAGGGATGCAAAGCAGGTTAGGAGAATAATAAATCTAGTTTCAGGAGGAGAGACGCCTGGTTATGGTCTATTAACGGTTAAAGAGAACCTATGGTTCTTCTCGCAGCTCTATGGATTATCTAGCAGTGATGCTAGATCAAGGATAGATGCTCTTATAAAAGACATGGAGCTTGAACAGTATAGAGATGTTAGGGTACACAAGTTATCTACAGGCTATAAGCAAAGGCTTAACCTTGCTAGAGGGTTCATAAACGATCCTAAGATAGTTTTACTTGATGAGCCTACACTTGGGCTTGATGTTATAAATGCTAAGCATATACGCTCATATATAAAGAGATGGGTTAGTTATGATACTGAAAGAGCAATACTACTTACTACCCATTATCTAACAGAGGCAGAGGAGATATGTGATAAGATTGCAATAATATACAAAGGTAAGATAGTTGCATACGAGACTCCTGATGCATTGAAGAGATCCTTGATTAATAACATAGTTATTGAGATGCATATCATGAACAACTCGTATAGTTATGCTAACACCATAAATATTATAAAGAATATACTTACTGAAAACAGTATATTTAGTTATGAGATAAATGGCAAATACTATGCGAATAATGATGGAGAAGAAGGTATGAGCATTCATAGAGATGATTATAATAATAAGGATGTAACTAGATTGAAGATCATACTTAACGATGAGTACATGGTACCTAACATAGTAGAGATGTTTGTTAAGCATGGGCTAAGAGTATTATATGTAAATAAGAACAACCCAACTCTAGAAGATGTTTACATAAGGTATGTTAGTGAAGTAAAGGATTGAATATGAGAGTTAGAGGTTATAGATACAACAAAATGAAGTTACAGTATGATTAAAGATGAGATACTTCTAAACCTAAAGGCAGTATATGCTAGAGCATATGTTAGAATAAAAGGTCTAATAAGGGAACCTCACTGGAGTATAGCAGAGGTTACAATACCCCTTCTATCCTTAAGTGCGTATGTTTACATGTATACTATGTTAAATTCACCCCAAGAGTATATGGCATTTGTAATAGTAGGAGGTGCTATGCTTGCATTCTGGAGTAATGTGCTCTGGGGTATGTCAACCCAACTTTACTGGGAGAAGGATACAGGTATGCTACAGTACTACATGCTTACTCCAGCATCTAGAATGGCAATACTTATAGGCATGGCTGTAGGAGGTATGATAAACACTACACTAAGATCTCTATCCATACTGTTAATAGGCAGCATGATATTCCCTGTAAGCTATAACCTTATAGATCCTCTAGCATTAATTATTGTATTCATAATAACTATAGTTGCACTGTATGGTATGGGGATGCTCTTCGCGTCTCTCTTCCTACTCTATGGTAGAGAGGCTAGCCATATAGCTGATATACTGCAAGAACCTATATACTTACTCTCAGGCATCTACTATCCTGTTATAAGTAATAGGATATTTCCACAGTCTGTAAAGTTAATAGCAAGCATAATACCCTTAACACTAGGCATAGATGCAATAAGGCTTATACTTGTGATGGGTAAGAGCATCGCTGATATATCTTTGCATATAATGGGTTTAGGTGTACTTGCAGTAGCATTACTCATACTTGCATATATAGCATTGAAGAAGATGGAGTATATTAGCAAGAAGCATGGTAGGCTCTTACTAAGGTGGCAGTGAATTGGCTGTTATGAAATGCAAGAGCAACTCTTACGATAACAGTAAGAGTATGGTAAGAGCGATGATGAGAGTTATAATCCAAGGTATAGTATTAGGCTGGAAGATAGAGTCTAATTGGACAAACCCATTCGTATTCCTCACGTATATGGTTGCTAAACCAATTGCAAGCGTATTGCTTGTAGGGTTTGTGTTTATAATAGGTAGTGTATCATCAATAGACAAGAATTTATTCCTGAATGTGTTCATAGGTACAATATTCTTCATCTACCCTGCTTATATAATAATAACATTAGCATACCTTGTACATGAGGATAGGGCAAAATATGAGGTGCTTAAGCATATTTACATAACACCATTCTCACTTAAGCCATACATAGTAGGAAGGGGTATAGCAAGTGCTATAAACTCTAGCATATCTGTGCTTATATCGTTCGTGATAGGCATTGTAATATTCAATTCATACTTTGTTTTAGATATAACGCTTGACCTACTTAACATGAACTATCTCTTACTAGTTACAAGTATACTTGTTGGAGTAACTGGGTTCATATTCCTAGGCATGATACTCTATGCTATAAACCTTGTAACATTTAAACTTCAATACTCTCTGAGTGAGTATACAACAGGTATACTATTCCTATTATCAGGTGTAGTATTCCCTACTAGCATGCTACCATATCCATTACAGATTATAACTGAAGCATTGCCAACAAAGCACTTCCTTAACCTTGCAAGGAAATCTATTCTAAACATGGATAACTACATAAATGATCTTATCTTGCTTGCATTAACAACACTTACAATATCTTTTGTAGCAATTATAGTTATGCATATGATAGAGAAGAAGGCTAGAGTTAAGGGTACAATAGACAGAAAGGCAGAGTACTAGTTATTTATCTTTTATAAATGATGATAAATTAAATAAATATATCATCACTATATTATCTCAAAAGGATGATAGATAAGGAGTATATGAGGGATGTAATAGAGAAGTATAGCAAGAGTGATCGTGTTACTATATGTACTCTAGGAAGTCACTCTGCTCTAGATATAATGGATGGTGCAAAAGATGAAGGTTTCAACACTGTTGTTGTATGCCAGAAGGGTAGAGAGTTACCATACAAGAGGTTCTCCAGATTAGTAGATGAGATAATTGTGCTTAATAGCTTCAAGGATATGCTCAATAGTGATATTCAAAGCAGATTGCTTGATATGAATGCAATAGTTGTACCTCATAGAGCATTAAGTGCATATCTAGGATACGACGCTATAGAGGATGAGCTTAGACTTCCTATATTTGGTAATAGAGCAATACTTAGGATAGAGGATAGAAGTCCAACTAATACTAGAAACCAGTACTATTTACTTGATAAGGCTGGTATAAAACATCCTCGTATTATAAGGGATGCAAGAGATATAGATGGGCCAGTTATAGTTAAGGTGCAAGAGGCTAAACGTAAGCTTGAGAGGGCATTCTTCATAGCAAGTTCTTATGAGGAGTATAGGAGGAAGTCTGAGGAGAGAATAGCAAAGGGCATAATAAGTAGGGATGATCTAGAGCATGCTGTTATAGAGGAGTTAGTTATAGGCACGTACTTTAACTTCAATTACTTTTACTCACCATTAAGAAGAGAGGTTGAGTTCCTAGGCATAGAGCGTAGATTACAGACTAATCTACATGACTTCACTAGCATACCAGCAAGGCAACAGTTAGAGATCGATGTAGAGTTACAGAATATTGAAATTGGACATACGCCAGCAAGCATAAGAGAATCTATGCTAGAGAAGGTATTTGAGATAGGTGATAGATTTGCGTATGCTGCACTGCAAGAGTTCCCTCCTGGTATAATAGGTGTATTCTCTCTCCAGAGTGTTGTTACAAAGGAACTAGACATAGTGGTTTACGATGTATCTCCACGTGTGCCTGGAAATCCTATACTTGCTACAACTAGCCCCTATATTAAATACATGTATGGAGATGTCTTTGGAGTAGGTAGAAGGATAGCTATGGAAGTGAAGAGAGCATTAACAAATGGTATGCTATTCCATGTACTTACATAAATTATATAGTGATAATAGAAAGATTTGTAACATCCTCTTCCTTATTTAAGGAAGGAGCTTCTAGCTTATTGCTAGTACTTGTTGCTTAGCAAATGACAACCTAGTCCGAGTGTGGGCAACTTATTAATAGGGATACCAACCATACATTAATTAGTTATTACTGAAGACTCTCCTATTTCAGTCTGGCACTTATCCAATCTTGCTTTTGTAGATCCGTACCACATCATCAGCATTGCTAATATGTAAGAATTTATTAATTCATTCCCTCTTACAGAAGGAGCCTTCGTACTAGATAAATAATTATTTTAAACAATAAAACCTGATTTAAGATAATTTAATTAAACTATTTATTTGATTGTATTTGATTATTATATTGTACTATCTTAAACTCTCGTTCTCTAGCTCATCATAAAAGAGATCCTTCTTAACCTTTATTGGTATATCATAATATGCAGCAAGTGCTATTGAGTCTGATGCTCTATAGTTCCTTAACACTATGTTTTTGTTCTTACCTTTGAAATAAAGATTGGCTCTAAGAGCAGAACCACTAGGATATATTCTAACCTCAGTAAGCAGTAGATCCTCCAACTCTGCTATCTCATTAACTAGATTATATATAGTAGGTATGCTATTCTTGTCCCCCTGTCTAAATCTCTCTATATGTCTTGCAACCTCACCAGAGAATGCACGCATATGAAATACCTTTCCTTCTTTCGACCTTAGTATCAATGCACCTTCCATACCATATGGATCTACGAAACCAACATCACTTATACTTGCTAATATATAATCATCATTACTATTATTACTACTATCCTCATCATCATTATACTTATCTTCCTCATCACGCTTACCCATTACAATACTATAATATCAGAAGGTGGAATTAAGTCTTATGCTATGATATGTTATATATAACATATAGGAGAAATTAACAAATAAATGGATATAAGTATGATCAGATAAATAAGAAATAGATTTGTAATCCCTTCACTTATAGATAATTCATACAACTGAAACTCATCTATTGATTTAGTTTCCTTTACTCCTTGTCTATGAACTCATCTGCTCTAGGCGGTTCTGGGCTAAGGCCTTTCCTCTTCCTTATCTCTGCTATCAACTGAGTAGTTAACGATGCTGGAACTGCTTGCCACATCTTAAAGTGGGTATTCCACATAGCCTTCCCAGCTGTAGCTCCACGCATAACCTCCGAGAGGTCTGATGTCTCAGCTGCAGGTATCTCTCCATGCACTATAGCAATAACCCCTTTCTGATCTATGTTAAGTAACTTACCTCTCTTACTTGATAATACGCCAGCAACAGCGCCTATCATCTCTACTGGACACCTTACCTCTATACCAAGTATAGGTTCAAGTATAACAGGATCAGCACTAAGCATAGCACCTATTATAGCCCTCCTTGTAGCTGGTAACAGTTGTGCTAGAGTTCTATGTGCTGGATCCTCATGAGGTACGAAATGGTGCAGTATAACCTTCACACCTCTACACTGTTCTTGCACAAGAGGACCTGCAAGCATAACATCTGTGAATCCTGAACGCAATGAGTCCATCGATTCCTGTAAGTATTGGACACCTTTTGTAGCATCAATGAACACGTTGCTACCCTCTATTGCTACTATGCCTCTAGCCTCATCTGCATTCCAGCCCTTCTCTCTTAGTATACTTGCTATTTGCTTCTTATCCATATTCTCATTTATCTTACCTGTTACAAGCATCTCTATTACATCTTCACTCAAAGGTTCTACTCTTACGTATACCTTGTTATGCTTATTTGGTGACTTTGCCATGACAGGACCAGCAGTTCCTCTTATAGACTCTCTGTAATTTATTAATGGTTTAGATGTTATTATCTCTAACCCTTGTTGCTGTAGCAGAGTGGTAGCAATCTCTAAGTGCAACACACCCATGCCAGCAAGCAGCATCTCACCAGTCTCTTCATTTATCTTAACAACTAGATTTGGATCCTCTATGCTTAATCTTCTCAATGCTTCTACAAGCTTTGGTAGATCCTTTGGATGCTTTGGTTCTATCGCTACTGTAACAACAGGCTCAGATACGTACTTTATAGACTCGAACGGCACTATATCTTTTATACTTGATAGAGTCTCCCCAGCTCTTGCATGTTCTAAGCCTAAGAGTGCAGGTATATTACCTGCTGTAAGCCTACCAACTATCTCCCTATATGGTCCCATGAACATGGTTACAGATTGTACCCTCTCACTCCTCTTGCTGTTTATCAAATATATTTGGTCACCATCGCTTATTGTACCAGAGTAGAGCCTACCTACAGCAACAGGACCTGCCTGAGGGTCAACTACTACATTTGTTACCATCATAACCGTTGGTCCATTCTCATCACACTCTAGAAGTGCTTTGCCAACATCTGAGTTAAGATCACCCTTCCATATCTTTGGTATCCTGTACTTCTGTGCAACATGTGGAGGAGGATGATGTTTAACTACCATGCTTAATATTGCCTCGTGCAAGGGTACCCTCTGGGCAAGTTCCTTATAACCATCAACACTGGTGTATGCATCATACACATCCTTGAACTTAAAGCCTTTCTTTGCTGCTATGCTAGCAGTTATACCCCATCTATCCTTTGCAGAGCCAAATGCTACGCTATCATTCTGTATGCTAACCTTCCATTTGTCCTTAAACTCTGGTTCTGCGTATATATCGATAAGCCTATTGAAGTCTGCTATTATCCTTGCTAACCACTCCTGCATCTTATCTGGCGTAAGCCTTAACTCCTTCACAAGTCTATCTATCTTATTTATATACAGCACTGGTCTAACCCTCTCCTCTAAGGCTTGTCTAGTTACAGTCTCAGTCTGGGTCATTATACCCTCGACGGAATCACATACAACACAAACACCATCTATTGCTCTTAGACTCCTTGTTACCCTGCCAGTGAAGTCTATATGCCCAGGTGTATCTATCATGTTTATAACGTAAGGTTTGCCCTCATGTTCATAGTAGAGTGTTACATTTGCTGCCTTGATTGTCATCTGTCTCTGCTGTTCTAGATCCCAGTAATCTAATGCTAACGCTTCTCCAGCAACACTGGGACTTATCATCCCTGTTGCAGCTAGTAGACTATCACTCATAGTAGTTTTACCATGGTCTACATGGGCTATTACACCAAAATCATTCGGGTATGAAGTAATACTATTATTTATATTACTTCATACCTTTCGAATCTGGTCCTTCTGCCCTATTATCTTTAACGCTTCTTGCACAGTCTTGAATCTAGGCATATGTTATGCACCTGTTTAAGAGTATTTAATTCTTATTATTTCTATGCTTGCTGTTATATATGGTAAAAAGGTAAGAAACTATCTAAAGAAATATTTAATTAATTATTAATATATTAATTTATTTAACACCCTTACTAATAGCTAAGTTAAACTTATAGAACCACTCTATATTAGGATCAAATTTAAGATTGCTCTTTTTAATGCTAGGATTGTATCTCTGTAATGGTTTTGTTAGATGTCTATGAGCCTTTGGATCTGGTAGGTATAACCCCAACATAATACTTCTAGGCACCTCTACAGCAATCTTGCTTAATTCCTTACTTCTGTATCCACAATACTCACAACCGTAACCCTTGCCCTTACCCTCGGACTTGAGCCTTTTACCACATATACATAATGGGTTCATGTAAATGTATCTCTTTGCTAGATTAAGCACCTTTATATACTCAATATTAACAACCTTTGGGTTCTTGCTAGTACCTTTCCTTATACCTCCACCAACCTCAAGCATATCCCCTCTTGTAAGCATTTGTGCTACAGCACTTAGGCCAGTAGGCTCGTATACTGCACATAAAACCCTTATACTAGCATTAGTATGTGTACAAGGCTCTAATTCAAAGAATGTATGTCCTCCCTCTATAACCTTTGGCTCGCTAGCCACCTTGCCTATCAGATGACCAGATGTGTATGCCTTTAGATTATTAAAATCTATAACGCTCTCTAGATGAGCATTTGTACCCTGATTACTTTTGAATATAATATAGCCTTGCATATCTTCTTTTATATCAAGCATCTTTAGTGCTTTTATCAATATGTATGGATCCTCACCCCTTATGCCACATAACACTGGATCAGGACCATGGGGTGTTATGAGCATCCTTCTATGCTTGTAATCATAGTTGTTGAATGTGTACGGTGTAGTGCTCTTATCCATTGCTATAACACTCTGCTCATCTACTAACCTTGGTTTACCATAGTTCTCAGGCATCCTATAGGCAATTATCTCATAGGTATGATCACTTGAGTCTATATACATGCTCGTACCTACAGCTGCAAGAGCGCCTACTATACCCTGACCATTACCAAATGTATAACACTCTATACCATACTTCTCAGCAAGATACAATGCCCTCTTCTTACTTAGAACCTTGCATAATGCATCCTTTGAGAACTCTATCAGTTCATGGTTTTGATGATTAACATCATAGAATACTAGACCAGGGTTTGCTCCAGAGTTTATGCATGACTCCTCAATAACCATATTTACTATACTTCTCTTTATATGGGTTAGTGTTGATTCATTATTAACTTGAGCCTTTATGCATATAGCTCCATTACCCCTGGTCTTCCATGGTATATTTGGGTTCAATCTTATAAGCAAGGGGTAATCCAATACTCTAACATCGCTAAATGATAGTAAAAAATCAACTATTCTATATGCTAGATACGTTGTACATTTACCCTCTCTACTATCTGTATCATCTAAGCCTATAAGTAGCATTAACTCTCAATTACTATCATAGTTAGGGTAGATCTTACATTTGGTAATCTCCTTATCTTCCAAGTTATGGTCTCTTTAACCTTTTCCATGCTATCACTCTCTATCTTTGCTATTATATCATAAACACCATAAACAGTGTATACCTCTTTAACATTCTCTAACTGCTTCAGCTCTTTTATCAATGACTCTTCAGAACCCATCTCAGCATTTATTAGTACGAATGCCATTGGCATACAATCATATAAATCCTACATATTATTAAATATTTATTCACTCTACCTACAATATTATAATTATTTGAGCAGAATAGTAAACTAAAAAAGTTATTTAAGAGTTCGATTCAGGGAAAGGTTTGAATAACAGACCAATCTTCTAATATATAGATGGGCGATCTGACCCGAGAGGGGATGAAGAGAATCAATAGATCAACTAGTATCCAACCAAGTTAAATGAAGTAATAGTTACTATGAATAGCAACCTTTAATTTAATTTAACTGCTATACTAATGATCAAATGGTAATGTTAGATGATCTAGATAGATCAATAATACAACTTCTTATACAAGATGGAAGGCAATCATTTAGGAGATTGGCAAGTAAATTAAATGTTAGTGTACCAACTGTAAGATCTAGATACACTAGATTGGTAGACCTTGGTGTAATAAAGAGAGTAAGTGCAATAGTAGATACCTCAAAACTAGAGGGATATGTCACAGCACTAATATCACTTAAGCTTGATACCTCTAACATAGATAGTATAATAGAGGAGCTTGTTGCCCTAGACTGTGTAGAGAGTATAATGCTTACCACAGGGGAGACAAATATGCTAATCAAGGTTACTCTTAATAATATTCGAGCACTTGAAGATTTCAAAGTAAGATTATTAGAAATCAAAGGGGTGCAGATCATGTCTACCCAGATAATAACTAGAGTTATTAAGGATGAACCAGTAGGTGGAAATGTTGTATATTTAAGATTAAAGTTAACATGCCATTATTGCAAGAGTAATATAGCAGGAGAACCATTTATGCTTAGGGTTGATGGTGATGAGTACTACTTCTGTTGCAAATCATGTTTAAGGCTATTCAAGGAAGATAAGTCATTAACTTAATAACTTGATTATATACATCATTATAAGTGAAGAGAATTGAGTACTTACATATGTAAAGTTCGTGGTATTCAAACTTTAAATGTTGTAATAGATAGAATTAAGTACTTAAAATAATATTATATATTTATGAGTACTGAGCTTGGAAGGATAAGGAAAGTAACTCTAAAGATAAAGGGTATGCACTGTGCTGGTTGTATAAAAGCAATACAATCATACCTATCTGATATAGATGGTATAAGCAAGTGTGAGGTTAATCTAGCCAACGAGAGTGCAAGCATAGAGTTCGATCAGAATAAGGTAAGCATAAATGATATAGAGAAGGCTATAGAAGATATTGGCTATAGCATAGCATATGAGAGATTGATGTTAAAGGTACTAGGCTTAAAGGATGCTAACGATGCTTACATGCTAGAGAATAGGTTAAGAGAGCTAGAAGGTGTAAAGGATGCATCAGCAAACCATACCAACTCGTATATTCGTATAGAGTATAACCCAAGCATAGTAACACAAGCAAGTATAATTAAGGTAATCAGGAGTCATGGTTTTGATGTTGATGATGAGCATGGTTCTCATGAGTATGATGATGAGGCAAAGGTTCTAAAGAGGTTATTCCTGCTAGGTTTAATACTCTCAATACCTATTGAACTATATAGTTATCCAGAATATATACAATTCCTACCATTTACCCATACTACAACATCAGCATATGTATTATTCATACTTGCTAGTATAGTACAAGTAATTCTTGGTTACAGATTCTATATAGGTGCTTATAGGATAGCAAGGCTTAATGGTGCAAATATGGATACTCTAGTAGCAATAGGCACAACTACAGCATACATATTTAGTGTGATGAACACCTTTCCTGAACCTAACTGGCATAACATATACTACGATGCCTCTGCAGTTGTATTAACACTTGTAACTCTAGGCATGTACATAGAGCATAAGGGTAAGAGGAGAACTAATATGCTTGTTAGAAGGCTATTTGAACTACAACCAAACAAGGCAAGGATAATTGTAGACGGTAAAGAGGATGAGGTTGATATAGATGAGGTTAAAGAGGGAGATATACTGTTGGTGAAGCCTGGTGAGATGATACCTGTTGATGGTGTAGTTATAGATGGAGAATCTAGTGTCGATGAATCCATGCTTACAGGTGAGTCCATACCTGTAGAGAAGGGCAGAGATAGCAAGGTTATAGGAGGTAGCATAAACATAGATGGTGTATTGTTTATAAAGGCTACAGGGATAGGCAACGATACATTCATAGCAAATACAATAAGGCTGATAGATGAGGCTTTAAGCAAGAAGCCTAGAATACAAAGGCTGATAGATAGGTTCTCTGCATACTTTGCATTTGTTACAATAGGTATAGCAATTGTAACCTTCATCTCATGGTATACTGTAACACAAGACCTTGCATTAGCATTGATACCCTCGGTTGCCGTTCTAGTTGTTGCATGCCCATGTGCAATGGGATTGGCTACACCACTTGCACTGATGAATGGAATAGGCAGAGGTGCAGAGTATGGGATAATATTCAAGGATGGCAATGCTATAGAGAGGCTTTCAAAGGTTGATACCATACTCTTAGATAAGACAGGAACACTTACATATGGCAAGCCAGAGGTTACCGATATAATACCTGTAAACCAATATGCATTTAATAAGATTCTAGTGAATAATCATGCTAGTAGTTATTTATTTAATAATAATTATAATGATAGCAGCATAGCATTATTGAACCTAGCAGTAGTAGCAGAGAAGAACTCAGAACATCCTATAGCAAAGGCTATAGTAAGGAAGGCTTTAGAGTATGGTTTAAGAATAGATGAGCCTAATGAGTTTAAAGCTTACCCTGGTAAAGGTGTAAAGGCATTATACAATGGTATGAGCATATATGTAGGTAAGGTTAACTTCATAAACTCTTTAGGAATAGATTGCAGTAATGCAATTGATGAGATTAATAAACTACAGAATGAGGGTAAGAGTACAGTGGTAGTTGCAGTTAATGATAAAGTAGTAGGCATAATAGGCTTAATGGATACCATAAAGAAGGATGCAAAGGAGGCTGTAAGTACATTAAAAAGAATGGGTTTAGATGTGATGATGGTAACAGGGGATAACAACAATGCAGCAGAGACAGTTGCATCTATCCTCGGTATTGATCATGTTATAGCAGATATGATGCCCAATGATAAGGCTAGTGTTATAGAGGAGTTACAGAAGAAGGGTAGAATAGTAGCAATGGTTGGTGATGGTATAAATGATGCAGTTGCACTTACACAGGCTGATGTTGGGATAGCACTTAGTTCTGGTAACGATATAGCAAAGGAAGCAGGCCATGTTATAATAGTTAAGGATAGCCTTATTCTTGCTGCTGTAGCAATAGAGTTAGGCAAGAAGATAATGGGCAAGGTTAAACAGAATATAGTTTATGCATTTGCTTATAACATTGCGTTGATACCCCTTGCTGCTTTAGGAATGTTATATCCTGTATATGCTGGTATTGCAATGGCTGCAAGTTCGGTATCAGTTACTACAAGCTCTATGCTACTTAAGAGATTCAAGAGTAAGTTAATTAAATGATTAATAATTTAATAATAGTTATTTATTACCATCTCTTATCTAGCATGTTGGGCATCATATACCCATTTAACACCTCTACCTTCATGCATAGTCTTTTCCCAAAATACATCTTTGAATATACATTGGTATAATGCTCTATATGCAGCAAGAGTCATCATTATATTCATGTATATAAATGCATAGAGAATATCCTTTATGCTATATCTTATACCTTCCAAGCTAGCCCCATTGAACCATGTTAGATAGTATATTAGGTTAAAGGCTAATGGTAGAATCGAATAAGATGGAAATAGGTTATCTGTAATGTTAGTAGTAAGTATACCAGTGTACTCTAATATCCATAGAATGGTAAGCAAGTATGCTATGTAATTAAATGCTACAATTATGGGCGAGATAAGCATACAAAGGGTTGATATAGTGTTTGCTACACCTATCCTCTTTATGGTTGATAATCTAACCAGTATTGGTACGTACTTCCAGAGACTCTGTAACCAACCTCTATACCATCTGCTCCTCTGTTTAATCCATGCCTTAAATGTAACAGGAGCCTCCTCCCATTGTCTAGCATCAACTACTCCTATCCTCTTACCACCAAGCATCAGTCTTATTGCTAACTCAGCATCCTCCGCAAGATTAGTAGGATCCCATTTCCCAACCTCTTGTAAGACTGAACTCTTAAGATAGTTACCTGTACCCCCTAAAGGAGTATATAGTCTTAGCCTTGATCTACCAACCAACCATACTCTAAACCAACCAGCGTACTCTATAGCAAACAGTCTTGATATCCAACTATCATTAACATTGCTTATCCTTAGTATTGCCTGTACCGCATCGTACTCTTTTGTATACATAACTTTAACAACCTTTTGTAATAGATCATGCTCAAGTATATCCTCAGCATCAACAACTCCTACTATATCTCCATTACATAATACCAATGCATCATTCAATGCACTAGGTTTAGTAGGAAAGTAACTTTTCCTTAGGAGTACCTTAACATTCTCTGGATATCTATGCTGATAGTATAGTGCAATCCTGGCCATATCTTCATCCTCAGTAACTACTATTATCTCTTTTCTATCCATGGGGTAATCGTTATGCAATAGAGTAGCCTCTATAGTTCTACTAACTATAGGCTCTGATCTAACAGGTATTATGATAGATATCTTTGGATAATTGCTTTCCATGATACCTCCTTTAGTGTATATGCCATCCTCTGATTCCGATCTTCTCTTCATACCAGCATAAAGTATTATCAGATGATAAACTCCCCATGCAGTATAGAGTAGTATTGATACATAGGCTAAGAACTCTAGAAGGATTCGTGGTATTATAAATGCTATAATTGCTAATGATACTAAAAAGGATAAGAATACTACTATCTTATGCTTTACATACAATACTCTCTACCTCTCTAACTATAGCATCAGCTATACTCATACCATCTAGGGTTACTAATCTTATCTTGTACTTGTTAAGAAGGGAGAGTATGTTACTCTCTATATCTTCATCTGCTGTTATTATAATAGATAATGTATTTGGTATATCCATAACCTTTGTTATAATCCTAAACCAATCCATTACGCTTGCATTGGCTATATAATCTATAGTTATTGTTATATCATCTTTATACCTAATGTACAGTGCTACTATATGTTCTACCCCACTTAGACCTTTTACCTTGTAGAGTACATCAACGTATATGCTATCTGCTCTTGTTAGCCTATCCTTTACATGCAATAGTTCATCGTATATCTTAGCAAACCGTTTTGCCTCACTGCTTAAAGTGTAGCATTTGACCTTATTTATGTTAAGATCATAAGGGCTTAATGAATGACCCTTATCGCATATTATACTTACTAAAGGAAACTGAGTTATAGTATTACATCTTATACACTTGAATCCATAACCAGGTCTACCATAATCTATACCAATTCTATTGAATGACTTTGAGCACTTTGAGCATTTATATATACCATTGCTTGATACAATCTCCTGTAGGCTTGAGATACTACCACAATCATAGTGAACTATAAGATCATGCTTCTCTAGCATGCTACTCTTACATGAAGGACAGAGCAGAAGTGTTGTTAATGCCATACTATTACATACATTACATGAAGGATAGTACTCATAACCAGAGCCTACCAATAGCCCTTCATGCTCTAACTCAGATAACTGTTCCTTGCTTAACTCTATACCATTAACATCATATACAACACCAAGGTTCTTTATAGTAGGTTTAATCATATTATCATGTAGAGATCTGAAAAGTACTAGCACCCATGTAAGTTCATACATACACATAATAATAGGCATAAAATTAATTAGATTATGTTAATCAATATCATTACATACTACATTTACATGAGGTTATTTTATTCTGTTAACCTTCTGAACCTGACCCTTAATATACCATTGAGGTAATGTATCGATAATGGTTGTTCATAAACCTTAACCCTTAATATAGCTTTACCAGAGTAACGCCTTAACCTATCCTCTGTAACAGCATCTATACTAACTATTGTGTTATCTGTAACGCTTATAGCAATACTATGCTCATCAACTCCTGGCATCTCTGCTAGTAGTTCAACTATATCTTGAGTTATTATACCCTCGATGCGTAAAGGTCTTAGTACCTGCTCCTTAATACTTCCATATCCTTCCTGCTTACCATTCTTTGCTCCTGCTCTAATACTCGGAAGTCTAGCCTTTATCCTTATAACATATCTATAAGCAAGACCAAAAGCCATGCCAGCAAGAAATCCTCCTATATGTGCAAGGTATGCTACCCCTCCACCAGCACCAAATACAGCTGCTATAAGTTGGTATATGAACCAGAGGAAGAGGTAAGCGAATGCAGGTACTCTTGTAGTTGTTATAAAGAAGAAGAGTACAAGCGTAACTACCCTTGCATGGGGGAACATTAGCATGTATGCCCCTAGAACTCCAGATATAGCCCCTGATGCGCCAACAGCTGGTATGAGTAACTGCTCTCCCCCAACATTCATAGCCCATGCTAGATGCGCCATAGCAGCAGCAAAACCCCAGAATAGGTATGATGCTAGATACTTTGCATGCCCAAACCTATCCTCAACATTATCACCAAATATCCAGAGAAAGAGCATGTTACCTAGTATATGCATTATACCTCCATGCATGAACATGGATGTGAACACTGGAAACATAGCATCCACAATATTTCCATTGCTTATATCGTCCAAGAACCTTGCAGATACAAACCCATGGCTCATAAATAACTCTAACACAACCCTTTGATTTGTGAAGAACCTAGTTACTATAACTTCCCATATGAATACTAGGAAGTTTATAGCTATCAAGGAGTAGTTCACATATGGTCTAGTTGCCCTTGGATTCTCATCATATAGAGGGAACATCCTTTTATATACGTAAAACCTCTATAAATATTAAATTCGTTTAATTAGTTAAAATTAAAAGATAAATTAATTAATTAGGTAAAACTCTTACTCTTTACATAACCTAATTATTAGAGTATTATTGATCTTAAGATATGCCACTTATAACCATCTCTCTATGGCCAGGTAGGACACAGCAACAGAAAGAGGAGTTAGCAAAGGCAATAACTGATGCGGTAACAAGGGTTCTTGGTAGTAAGAGAGAGCATGTAATAATAGTATTCCAAGATACCCCTAAAGAGAACTGGTATGTTGCTGGTAATCTATTAACCTGATCATTCATTTAGACGATAATTGTTATAAATTGATTGTAAAAAGAATTAAGAAAGCAGTAACCTAACATTTAATTAATAATAAATATTATTATTTTTGTATGAGGATTGCAATAGCGCAACTAAATTCATCCATGAACAAGGATGAGAACCTTGATAAGGTAATAGATTACATCAAGGAAGCAAGCAAAAATGATGCTAGGTTAGTAGCATTCCCAGAGTTTACGATGGCTTATACTCCTGTTGAGCAGAGTGTGGAGGATCTTTGCAACATAGCAGAGGGTATAGATGGTAACTTTGTATCTATTGTAAGGAGCAAGGCTAAGGAGTATGGTATAAGCATACTAATAACTATTTATGAGAAGAGTATGAACTCTAAGAAGGTGTACGATACTGCGGTGTTGATTGCTGGTGACGGTAGTGTAAGTTCAGTTTATAGAAAATTACATCTGTACGACGCTTTAGGCTTCAAGGAGTCTGATAAGTTGCTTGCTGGTGATGATCTTGCCATTCCAGTAAGGATAAATAATATCAAAGCAGGTATGATGATATGCTATGATGTTAGATTCCCAGAGATGGCTAGGATACTTACACTATTTGGCTCTGAACTACTTCTAATACCATCTGCATGGGTGCAAGGGGCTATGAAGTTGGAGCATTGGCAGACTATGCTTAAGGCTAGAGCCATAGAGAATGGTTGCTATGTAATTGCTCCAGATCAAGTTGGTAATATATACATAGGTCATAGCATGGCTATAGATCCATTTGGGCGAGTTTTGTTAGAGATGGATGATAGATATGAAGGCTTGGGGTTTGTTGATGTAAGCATAGATGTAGTAAGAGAGGTTAGAGCAAAATTACCACTTCTAATCAATAGAAGAGTTGACGTGTATTCAAGGTACATGGTTAAGGATATTATTAATGGGTTTAGATTTAATTTTATACAATAAATTGTATGGTAACAGAATAAGTAAATATTTACTGTGATACTTTACTTACATTTTTATATGACAGGTTAAGATAGGGTAGTATGAACAAGGTATGCGTAATAGGTGCAGGGAGTACAAAGTACGGCAAGTTAAATGATAGCATAGTTGAGCTTGCAGTTAGTGCTGCAAAGGATGCAATAAACACAGCTAATCTAGAGCCAAAGGATATCCAATACTCTATAATATCAAATGTATTTGGGGTTGCTGATAAGCAAGTCCACTTGGCTCCTGTTGTAATGAGTGATCTAGGTATACCACACGTACCAGGACTTACTGTAGAGTCAGCATGTGGCAGTGGATCAATAGCATTAAGGGAAGCATATGCTAACGTTGCTGCAGGCTTTTATGATGTAGTTTTAGTTGTAGGCGTTGAGAAGGTTACCCATACTGGTACAGCAAGATCTACCACCCTTTTCTCATACTGCTCAGACTTCTTCTATGAAGGTGGTAGTGGGGTAACATTTCCTGGATTATTTGCATCCATGGCTAGAGCATACATGCACAAGTATAAGGCAAATGAGGAGGATCTAGCATTAGTTGCAGTTAAGAACCATGAACATGGGCTCTTAAACCCAAAGGCACATATTAGGAAGAGGATAACTGTAGATGATGTACTTAGATCTCCTCCAGTTGCAAGTCCATTGAAGTTACTAGACTGTTGTCCATTCTCAGATGGTGCAAGTGCAGTTATACTTGCTAGCAAAGAGTTTGCTAAGCGCTTAGGCTCTGAATACATAGAGATAATTGGCTCTGGTAGAGGTGCATCACCAGCAACATTGCAGGATAGAGAGGATATAACCACAATACCGAGTACAAGGGCTGCTGCACAGCAAGCATTTAAACAAGCAAAGATAGAACCCAAGGATGTTGACTTTGCTGAGGTACATGACTGCTTTACAATAGCAGAGATAGTTGATATAGAGGATCTAGGATTCTTTGAGAGGGGTAAGGGTGTTGATGCTGTGAGGGAAGGGTTAACTAGGTTAGATGGCGAAATACCAATAAATCCATCTGGTGGTTTGAAATCAAAAGGTCATCCAATAGGTGCCACAGGTGTAGGACAAGTGGTGGAAGTTTATGAACAGCTGCTCTGTAAAGCAGGAGATAGACAGGTTAAGGGTGCAGAAATAGCATTAACACATAACTTTGGTGCTACTGGTGCAAGCTGTGCTGTACATATATTCAGGAGAGTATAAGGATGGAAGGTTATGAAGATGTATCAGCAAATTAATCATTATTATAATTATATAAAAAGTAAAGGTGAGTATTCTGATGGTATCAAGGGATGAGTTCATAGCAAAACTTAACGAGGGTAAAGTATTACTGTACAAATGTAGTAAGTGTAGTAACCTTCAACTTGCTACAGTGGTTCTGTGTAGTAAGTGTGGCTCTAAAAGACTTGAAATCGTAGAGTCAAAAGGAGAAGGTAGAGTTGTAACATTCACAATACTCCATGTACCCCCAGAGGGATTTGAGAAGTATGCGCCATATGGTTGGGCAATAGTTAAATTAGATGAAGGAATAAACATATCAGGTTTTATAGATATAAAGAGCTCGAAGGATCTACCGCTTGATTCTAGGGTTAAGATTGCTGGTTATGATGAGAGAGGTATAGTAATTAAATTAGTAGATGAGAAGGGTAAGAGATGATTATATTATAATGATATTTTATTATATTTAATATTAAATTAGTAAAAGAATTCTTACATAATAATTCGATTAATTTGTTCAGAAGATTTTATTGTAATATGCTTAACTTGATCACATGCCAATAGAGATTGTATGTAGTAAGTGTGGTTCTGTAATACATACAATGAGCATACTTAAACCTGTAAAGGATGTACTCAAATCCCCTCGATGCCCTAACTGTGGAGTACACCTACTTAATGAGTTCGTTATTGAGATAAGTAGATTTTGATCATCAG
>CAZLZM010000001.1:0-22549 GCA_964563995.1 uncultured Nitrosopumilales archaeon | reverse complement strand
ATTTAATTTGATTTATTTTACTCTACAACCATAGGCAAAGTTATGTAAATCTCCTTCCCATCTTCACTTGCATGGACTTGCATACTTTTCCTACTAGATATCCTAAGTCCATAAGGTTCTGCATATATCACTGCAACTATCCTACCACCATCCCATACCTCTATCATATACTCATTACCCTTACCATACCCTAAAGCAACTCTAAACTCAACCATTACAGATTACTAATCCACATAGATGTAAATATAACCATCGTTCTTAACCTCCGCCTTATACACTCTAAGATCACCGCATTTATACCACGCTGGATCCTGCTCAGGCCAGTTGTTTCCATCGTGCCATGGCTTTATCTTAACTAGCTTACCTGTGTCTATATCAAACTCGAATCCATGTAATGGACATACTATGTTATTACCATTGAAGTGACCTCTATGCAGATACGCATATCTATGAGGGCAATGGGCATCACATGCAAATATCTTACCATTATGCATGCCAACAACATACTCCTTACCATCTACTCTAACAAGTTGCATAGATTCATCTTTAAGTTCACTTGCCTTATATAACCTTATCATATGCATATAACTAGATCAAGATATAGATATTTTAAATCTTTACTTTAATTATCTTAGAAAGAAGAATAAAAATAGTTATTATTTTTATTATTGTTGTTACCTTTAACCGTGTACAGTACGTAAATGTTGCCCAGCATGAGGAGACTCGCCTATGAATCTTCTCCTAAAGTGTGCTGATGGTCTTCCATACAGTAACTCAAGGAACCATGCCTCATGCTCTATCTCTTCTTGCATTATCCTTTGAGCTATATCATAAGTCCTTGGATCTTTGCCATGTGTCATCTCACATACAGCTGCCCAGGATTTTATTGCACACTGCTCAGCGGCAAGCAACACCTTAAGTATCTCTCTTATATCTCTCCAGTTCTCTGGTAACTTTGCATCTGGGCATGCTGCCTTATTGGCAAACTCTCTAATATCGTTTGGTAGTGAACCTCCTAACTCATATATCCTAGGTGTCATTGCCTCAAAGTGGTTCCTATCCTCTATCCTTGCATCCTCAACAATCTCCTTTATACCCTCCCCATCTAAACCTACACAATGCATCCTAAGTATTGTATAGTAGTAATAGGTTGTAAACTCTGCACTTACTCCAGCTATTAATAGATCAAGCAACTTCTTAACATCCACACCTGCTTGCTTTAAAACCTGTACAGCAACTACATCATCCTCCTTTATCTGCTGGGTCTTTGCTGGATCTTTTCCCCCTGCCATATAGCTAATTACTATTCATTAATTATAAACTTTTTCTACTGTTTAATATAATCTCAAAGCTAAGTTAATATGAATTAACCTTTAATATAAACTGATTTTACAAAGTATTTTAATAATGATGGATGTTATCCCCTCTACATGGAGTATTACTCAGATGAGAGCGATAAAAAGGTGTACAACTCTACAGAACCTATGCCAAAGAGGGCAAAGATGATATTCTCAGTTATGGCAAACCCAAATAGAATAGAGATACTTAGGATACTTAATGCTAGAGGTCCTCTAACATACTCTGAGCTTAAGGCTAATGTAGGTTTTAAATCAAAGCGGGAGAGTGGTAAGTTTGCTTACCATCTAAGGAAACTGCTTAGACACTCATTGGTAGCATTGAACAAGTCAGAGAGGAGGTATATTATAACCAATAGAGGTAAGTTGATACTAAGCATTACAAAGCAGATAGAGGAGAGATCTGTCATGGAGAGTGGTAATATATATGTTAGAACTAGGAGTAACCTTGAAGAGTTTAATACCCATGAGATAGTGCAATCTCTAGTTAGAGAGACTAACATGCCACCAGAGCTTGCAGAGAAGATCGCAGAGGAGGTTGAGAGTAGGATACATAAGATGCAAGGAGTTTACATAACAAGCCAGTTGATAAGGGATATAGTTAACTCATTACTCTTAGAGCATAGTAATATAGATTATAGGAATAGATTCTTAACCATAGGTATATCATATGCTGATATCAGTAGTGCATTAAGTAATGACCCACTAGATTATGCTTCATTACAGCGATATATTGCAGATTCAGTACTAAGAGATTACTTCCTCTTCAGTATAATACCTAAGGATGTGATAGATATGCACCTTAATGGCGATATAAACATATCAAATATGCATACATGGGGTATACTACCAGATACTATATTCGTAAATATTAAAGAGGCTCTTACAATGAGCAATAATATGAGTATGCCATTAACATCATCAAATATTGATAATATGAACGATCTGTACGCAAATGCTTGTATGCTCATCCCATTGCTATCAAAGCATACTACTGATGAGGTTGTTATACATGGTATAGATATACTATCTAGGATCGATGCCGAGCACTTTGCTAAGATGCTTATGCTATCATCAATCAATATCTCTTCATTGGTTACTCTTGTTATAGATAGAAATATGAGTATGGATGATGTTACTAACATACTAGACGGGTATCTTCAATATATTAAAAGTACACCATTACCAAATGTTGCACTCTCGATACCTAAAGAGTTAGTAGATGATAACATGGATAAGATAGCTAGTGTATCTTTGTTAGGAGGTTTATTATCAATAAATAATAACGATGATGTTTACAACAATTATGTAATCAGTTACAAAGGAATAAAGTTAAGGAATAACTCAAGCATTGTATTACATAATATCTCTGTAAACACACCTAGATTAGCATATGAATCTAATAACGATGAGATATACTTCATGGCAAAGGCTATGTTACTACTTAAACCTGTTATAGCAGCATTACATTCTAGAAGTTCTCTATTGTTAGAGAGTATAAAGAGGAGGAGTATGCACATACCAATGCTTTATTCTGCCAACAGCATAAGGGTGATCATAAACATGATTGATCTATACGCGGCAGTAGCAAAGGTACTGAAGAAAGAGGATAAGTTTGTGGATATAGCAAGGAATATATCTGCTAGAGTGATAGAGAATAGTAGAAAGGCTGGTTATGAGGCAAGCATAGGCATGATAGACGCTTATAGTGATGCTCTTAGATTCTCAACATTAGATGCCGAAAGGTATGGCCGTAATAGCTATGATAGTAATAGTATAACAAAAGATGGGGGTAACTATGCTAGTGGTATCTTGATCAATGCTAACGATGTTTTAGATACTACAGATGAGAAAGGCAGATATTCTTCATCATCGGTTATTTTAAGTTCATTGAATGACTTGGATAATATATTCTATGAAGGAGGTGTTACCATAACTCTAGATGTAAGTAGATGTGATAGCACTAAGATAAAAAATGCAATTAATAACATTGCTTACAAGATAAGAAACTTTAGGATTGTGAACTCTAGTGTAAGCATATGTGGTAAATGTAGAGTTAAATACTATGACAAGGGTAGTAGTGATAAGTGCCCAAACTGCAATGCATACATGAAAAGTATTCATCAGACAATCTATTCATAGTACTTAAAGTTGCACAAAGATAATAGATTATCTAATAAATATTTAAAAAATAAAAACAATGATTAATAAGAGTTAGTTATTTAACCTACTATACAGCTACTCCAGCCACAGTCCATACATGTGTTACAACCTTCCATGAACACTAGCTTGCCCTTGCATATAGGGCATAGTGACTCGTTACTACTGTTAGATGTTAATTGATATGGATAATGTCTCTTATCTAACCCCTTTAGTATAGCACGTTCTATCTCTTTAAGGAGTGATACATCCTTAACATTCTTCCTTATATACTCTAATGCATAATCACTAACTGTAACATCAAACCTCTTAGCCTTGTTAGCGCTTGTTATATGTAGCACTTGTTGGTTCCTAGAACCATCTCTATACACAGTTATGCCTTTGAGCCCAAGCTCATGTGCAAGCAGATAAGAGCATCTTACATCATCGGCAGTGACATCATTTGGCATATTGATGGTCTTTGCTATTGCGTTGCTTATCCATCTCTGCCATACTGCTTGTGCTATTACATGGTCTGCCCAATGTATATCCATAGCTGTAACGAATACCCTCTGTATATTCTCTGGTACTTCATTCAACCCTCTAACTGAACCATAGTTCTCTGCTATGCTAGCAAGCAACTCATCACTGTATATTCCTAGCTCTTTTATAGCCTCCTCGAATATCCTGTTAGCATAGTAGAACTTGCCTACGGTAACATGCTTCTCATACACTAAAGCAAACGATGGCTCTAAGCCAGAGGAACAGTCTGCTATCATACTTAGTGTTCCAGTTGGCGCAACTGTTGTAGTCTGACTATTCCTTATACCATAACGCTTTATCTTTACTATGAGTGCATCCCAATCGTGTGTATGCTCCTCCTTTGGTAACTCATAGTACCCAGCTACAGGTAGCATACCATTAACATAGTTACTCTCATTGTACAATGGGAATGAGCCCCTCTGCTTTGCTATCTCTACACTCTCATCCATGCTGTAATAGGTTAATGTCTCTGCTAACTTGTTCATCAACTCATAGCCCTCCTTGCTATTATAGGGTATTCTAAGCATATAGAGTAGATCTGCTAGGCCCATTATACCTAAACCTATACGCCTGCTTAACTTTGTAGCCCTGTCTATCTCTGCTATAGGATACTTACTTACATCTATAACATTATCCAAGAATCTAGTTGCTAGCCTTATTATCTGCTCATACTTCTGCCAATCGAACTCGTAGCTGCCATCCGCCTTACGCTTAACTAGCTTTGCTAGGTTTATAGATCCTAGGTTACATGACTCGTATGGATATAGGCTCTGCTCACCGCATGGATTGGTCGCCCTCAGTAGACCCTGTTTATCTCTCATAACATTGTACCTATTCATATTATCTAGGAAGAGCATACCAGGCTCCGCTGACTGCCATGCACTCAATGCCACAAGTTCCATTAGTTGGTTAGCATCAACATATCTAGTAACCTTACTATTCCTTGGATTCCTTAATGCGTATTTATCTTTGTTCTTTACAGCATCCAAGAAATCCTCCCATACACCTACACTAATGTTAAAGTTCTCTAGAACGCCAGGCTTAGTCTTTGCGGTTATGAACTTCTCTATATCTGGATGCCATACCTCTAGTATGCCCATGTTTGCTCCTCTCCTCTTGCCTCCTTGTTTAACAACTTCTGTTGTAGTATCAACTATCCTCATGAATGATACTGGACCAGATGCTACACCACTTGTGCTAGCAACTATATCACCCTCAGGTCTAAGATTAGAGTAGTTTATACCTACACCTCCTCCAGACTTGAATATCAATGCGCAATCTGTTGCGGTCTTCATTATACTTGCTAGATCATCATATATAGGTAAGACAAAACATGCACTTAGCTGTCCCAACCTTGCTCCTGCATTCATTAGCGTAGGTGAGTTTGGTAAGAAGTACATGTTAACCATAAGAGAGTAGTACTCATCAACTCTCTTCTCGTATGCATCAAAATCATTGTTAGCAAGCATCCTTAGTAGTTCATCAAGGCTTACCTTCATATTGCCTTGCAATGCTAACTCTTTGTATAACCTAAGCATTGCCTCAAAGTGCCATTTGTTCAACTTGTACTTGCCTATAGCATACCTATTATCATACTCGTCTAGTTTATCTAAGTAAGATTCTATTCCTGATAGATCTTGCTTAAAGTCTCCATCCAATACAAATACTCTTTGATCCCGTAGCATATCAGGTATTGCTACAAGTATTGCTACCCTCTCAAACATCTGCTTAGGACTCTCTACTATCTTGCCATTATCATCCCTTAGTAAGTATCTGCTTGCTAAAACCTTTAATGCGTTTGTGCTTAATGCCTTATCAACCTCATCCAGCTTTATCCTCTCTAATATCTTCATCTTCTCCTCTCTTATTCTTCTCCTCTCATGCCTGTACAAGATGTATGCCTTTGCTGTATCTGCTAGCCCTTCATCTATAAGCACTGTCTCAACAATATCTTGTACATCCTCAACACCAGGTATATTGCTAGAATTGAACCCTTGTCTTATCAATCTTTGCACTACTTTCTCTGCTAGCCTTTCTGCTAGCGAGTAATCCTGTCTGTTTGTTGCTACTAATGCCTTGTATATCGCATTTGTTATCTTGATTGTTTGGAAATCAACTATACTCCCATCTCTCTTCTTTATCTTGACTATAGCATTGGCTAGATCCTGTGCTTTACTCTCCTTACTATCGCTCATCTTATATCATTATTACTATAATAATATTTAAAATTTTTAATTAGTCTATAATTAACATTGGTGTATAATGATTTGATACTTATATAATATCGTGAATTATATATTATCCCCTAAACAGTAGATGAATATGGTATGTAAGTAATAATAAAATAAATAATAATATAGGTATGTATTGGCCTTTACTATAAAAGTACTCAAAGCATAGTCCATTAATAAAGTTATTGTGAAGAAGAGAGATAAGTTAAAGATAATTGCTGATATATTGACTGCATTAGATAGGGAAGGAGGTATGTACAAGACCCATATAGCAGTTAAGAGCAAACTAGATACTAGAATGCTTGAGAGGTACATTAACATGCTCCTTGATGCAGGCTTGATAGAGAGAGATAAGGATGATCCTAGGTTATTTACAATAACTGCCAATGGTAAACGTTATGTATGGCTTTACAACTGTATAAAGGCTATGCTATCACAGCATGAGTTTAATTTGTACTAGTGATTACCCTTACAATTATTTATGGTATCTTATCGTTAAGCATTAGTGCCAAGAGTGCAGCTCTAACATCCTTACCGTAAGATGCCTGTTTAAAGTACCTTGCCCTTGGGTCGTTATCTACATCGTAGGTTATCTCATCTACCCTTGGTAATGGGTGTAGTATTATAGCATCTTTCTTTGCTTTCTCTAACAACTTTCTATCTATAAGATAACTCTGTTTAACCTTTTCATACTCTTGCTTATCAGGGAACCTCTCCTTTTGGATTCTTGTAACATATATTACATCCAACCTACTTATTATATCATCTAGCATGTAATGCTCGTTCATCTTAATATTTATTCCATACAATGACTCATGCCTTATCTTAAGTAACTCTGGTGCTATAAGATGTATATCAACATCATACAATGCTAATGCATATAACAAAGAGTAAACCGTTCTACTATACTTTAGATCCCCTACTATCCCTATGCTTAGACCGTCTATCCTGCCTTTCTCCTTTAATATTGTATATATATCAAGCATAGCTTGTGTGGGATGCTCCTCGCTACCACTGCCAGCATTTATAACTGGTCTTGATGCTACCTCTGCTGCTAACCTTGCTGCACCATCAAGTCTATGCCTAATTACTATAATATCAGCATAGTTATCCACCACTCTTAATGTATCTATCATACTCTCACCCTTCTCCACAGAGGATATCCTTGAGCTTGCGAAGCCTATATTACTTCCCCCTAAAGATATCATGGCAGACTCAAAGCTTAACCTTGTCCTTGTGCTAGGTTCAAAGAAAAGAGAGCATAGGATCTTGCCTTTGCATATACTTGCTCTATTGTGCATGTTTCTTATTCTATCCGTAGTATAGAATAGTAGTTCTAGATCATCTCTGGTAAAGTCCTTGGTGGATATAACATCCCTAGCATAGAATGTATTCTCCATATAACAACATGATTATAAACTACTATATATGCAATTACCATATGAGTGAGGAACAGTTACTTGTAAGGAGGATAAAGGATGGTACAGTTATAGATCATATAGATGCTGGTAAGGCTCTGCTAGTATTAAAGGCTCTTAATATAACAGGTAGGGAAGGAAACGTTGTAACTATTGCTATGAATGTTCCTAGCATAAAGTTAGGTAAGAAGGATATAATAAAGATAGAAAATAGACTGCTAGTATCTGATGATACAAACAAGATAGCACTGATTGCCCCTAATGCAACTATAAACATAGTTAGTGATTACAGGGTAAGAGAGAAGAGGAAGGTTGAGTTGCCAGATGAGTTTGTTGATGTATTCAACTGCCCTAATCCTATGTGCATAAGCAATGTTGAGAAGGGTATAAAACCTAGGATAAAGACTATAGATAAAGATAAACGTAGGTTCAAGTGTGCATACTGTTCTAGAGCATTAGAGGCTACAGAGATAATTAAGGGTATAGAATAACTATTTAATTAAAATAATATTTACAAAATAAATGGAGAAAGTTTAACCCTAGTAATAATTACTGCTATCCTGCTTACTTACCTTTTAATCCTATCTTATTCTCGTAGTACTCTATCATTCTTGCATGTCTTGCCTTCTCAGCATAGCTATCAGACTTCTCAAACCTTATTATATGATACCTTAGTTGGCTAAGATCGCACATGCATATACCAGTTATTGGCTTGTATCTTGTATTTGATATCTCATGCTTCTTTTTATCAGAATATAGAGAGATTGCGTATGTTATGAATGGTAAGCACATGACCAGTACAATGGCAGAATATAACTTTGGTCCAGCAACTATTGGACCACTTAGCAGGAGCATAAGTGCTACCATAACTGCACCAATTGGTATAAGCAATAGAGCATATGCAGCAAGTTTATCATATGGCTCGGTCTCATACTCAAACATCTCAAGTAAAGACTCCAACCTAGGATCCATCCTTACCCTGTTATTTGTCTCGCTTAACAGAGACATACTAATTATTCTTATAACTTAATTAAAAAATTTACTATGATAAAAACTATAAACCGATAAATGAGTTAAAGAATCATCTATAGAGAAAATAAATTAAACTATTCAAATGATAGATTATGAAAATTCTATATATAAACATAGTATTGTTATAAAAAGTATCTAAAATTTCAAATATATTGTCTATATAAGCAAAAGATTACACTTTGATGACCATAATAATATCTTATTATGTTTAAATTCCTATAAGAATATAATAATTAACATGTAAATTTTTAAAATATGGTATGAGCTTATAGTTCATGTGCAGCAGGTAAAGGCAAGTATGATAATTAAGAGAGCTAGACAAAAGAACCTTGACCCTACTATACTGTTCAAAGGCGCATGGATAAGTACTATGCTTGCATTATTCATAGTACTTCCTTTAGTAGCAACGTTGTTTGTTGTCTATAGCATAACAGATAACATAATACTTGCTGCTATAGCAGGCTTTTCGGTGCACATAGTAACATTAGCATTGATAGGAAGGGTTAGTGATTATCTTACTGAGATGCTTAACTAAGCATAACATTAAAAATAAAAACCCCTTTTATTATATCTAGCATATTGAGAGGTCTTAGTCTACCCAACAAGATATTTGGTACTGTAAAAGCATTTGCTACAAAAGGTTCTTTATTAAACAAGGAGATGCTTGCCATGCTTGCAGAGTCCAGAGACCTTGATGAGTTAGTAGTTAGGTTAAAGAATACTAGGTATATAGATGCTCTAGCAAAACTACAGAAACCATACACTGCAATAGCAATAGAAGGAGTATTAAAAGAGGATCTAGTAAATTTTCACTCAAGCCTTGCAAATGTTGCTGGAGAATCTGAGTTGATAAATGCATATTTCATAAGGTACATAATATGGAACCTTAAGATCGTATTGAAATCTAAGGCTTTGGCAAAGCAGTATGAAGAGATAATACCCCATATCAACATGAGAGCAGAGGAGTTACTCGGGAGAAGGGATGTTATAGTTAAAGCACTGGTAGCAAAAGACCTTGATGAAGCAGTATCAAGCCTTATTGGT
Source organism: uncultured Nitrosopumilales archaeon (assembly GCA_964563995.1). GTDB lineage: Archaea > Thermoproteota > Nitrososphaeria > Nitrososphaerales > Nitrosocaldaceae > JBBIQH01. Next base: position 12,787 of record CAZLZM010000001.1, on the reverse strand, counting down.
AGTGAGTTTGGTGAAGATGCTCAGAATGCTGTAAATGTATACAAGGAGGTTAAGGATCTCCATGTATTTGATACCTTCCTCGATCACACATTCTATAGGATACTTGCAAAGGCTCTCATGGCACACTGGAGAGACTCTGATGTTAAAAATATAGTAATCCCAGAGATAGATGCTTACAACATACTTTGCATATTAAGGGCAAAGTTCTGGAACCTAGATGAGGAGAAGATAAAGAGGTTGATAGTAACAAAGGCTCCATCTATAGATCTTTATAGACCAGGGGGTTCAATAATACCTCTTAACCCTATTAGATTACCTACAGTTACACAAGAGAATATCCAGAGGATGATATCTTCAGGGAGTGTAAAGGATGCATTTGCTGAGTTATCAAATACAACATATAGGAACATAATACCCCAATATACTAATGATATAGATACCATTGCTATTCTAGAGGAGAACCTTAAGAGGTTATTGTACAAGAAGTATCTACTAACATTCAACAGCATGTTCAAACATGCAACCATAATAGCAGCGCTGAAGCTAAGAGAATTAGAGGTTAGAAACTTAATTGCAATAGCAACAGGTGTGGAGCAAAAAATACCAGTAGAGGTTATAATGAAGAGGCTCTTTATACCTTATCTTCTATAATAGCCTTATCTGTTATCCTCTTACTCTTGCTCTTATCATCCTTTCCTTCCCATATGAATATTGTATAGAGCATCTTTGGTACTATCTTCTTGAACTCAATACCACTGCCCTCATACCACTTGGGGAACCACTCGTAAAGGTGTAGCCTTATAGCCTGTATGTAAACTATCAGACCTTCAAGCATCATTATGCCTATATTGCCTCCAACTAGGACTGCTATACCTCCTCCAATATTGCCTTGTCTCTCGAACTCTAGGTAGGCATGGTTTATGGTAACCATGAGTGCAACATGTACTATGAGCATTATACCCAATCTACTGTAACTTATTGTATGTGAAAGCCACTCCAATGGTCTAATAAAGAACGATTCCATAACAGCCCCTATAAGCCCGCTATCCTCTCCATGCTCTACATCTTTACCTCTATACTCCATCTCAACCTCTTTCTGCTCATGCCTCTTCTTATGCCTCTTAGCCTCTACCATATGTCCAACCATGCTAACAACCATGCTTGCTATAAGTGCATTAACGGCTATATCAGCAACTACCTCAGTATTTGCCCACTCCCCTAATAGAGGTGTTACCCATGGTACTGGCTCTGTATGCTTTATACCTATTAAACCAAACATACCTATTACATCGTAACCAGCGCCTATTGCAGCAAGTATAAGTGCAACTACTGATAGGTAACCTATGAGTGATGTTATATGTACAGTAAGAGCCTCAAATATCTTACCATCCCTTATGGCTCTAATTATCCTTAGTACAAATGCTGCAGTAAGATGGGTAACTCCTATAGCAACAGAAACCTCTAAAACCTTTAGCACTTGCTCTATATTAAGTTCAGATACATCCAGTATACCTATGAAGAAGCCTAAAGGAGAGTGTATGACAGGCTCAAATACAGCAAACTTGTCTATATGCCAACCAAAGAACTCACCAGTAACCAAGCCAGCGAACGTTGCCCCTAACCCACTAGCAGCAAGTAGTGTACCCCAACTTCTTATACTGCCTAATCCTCTAACCCTTAGTAGCATACCTAAAAGGAAGAGTAGAAAACCTTGACCAAAGTCAGCGAACATTAGGCCGTAGAAGATAGGCCATACAAAGGCTATCATTGGTGTAGGGTCACTCTCCCTACTACTAGGTATCCCTTGCTGTGATGTTATAACCTCAAATGTACGCATGTATTTAGGATTCTGTACAAGTGTTGGAGAGTCTGGATTACCATTATCTACAGGCTCTATAACGTATACCCAATCCTTAACTAATGCCTTAAACCTTGGTTCCATGTTTACTGGTATATAGCCTTCTATAAGTGCAAAGTACCTTGTACCATATGGTTTACGCATAGTCTCAAGTATATCCTTAGCTGTCTTCGCCCCCTCATATAGAGATACTATAATTGGGGTAACATTACGTTTGAACTTCTCTATTACCTGCTCTATATCCAACTTCTTCTTCTCGTACTCTGCTATACGCTTCTCAACCTCTGCAAAAGCCTCACTAGGGTTCTGTGATAAGCTTGTAGGTATAACGAATGGATGGACATCATAACTTCTGAATACCTTTATTACTCTATCAGCATCCTCCTTACTACTTATAACCAATAGTGCAGTATTAACCTCTGTTGATCCAACCCTCGTTATGAACACATCTCCAAGGCTTCTCTCTACCTCAGCAACATCCTTCTGATTAACTATGAAAAGTGAGGCAAAGAACCTCTTGAGACCCTGCATGCTACTTATATTAACATTTATATTAGATGCTGCTTTAAGAACTTCCCTTATACTCTTACTTTCCTCAAGTAACTTACTAACCTTGCTATGCTCATTTAACAGTGATCTTGCCTCATCTAGTATGGGCTTGCTCTTAGCCTCCAGCTCTTGTATCAGATCCTCAAGGTCAGATACTACAAGTTCATTCCTAACCTTCAATGCACCTTTAAACATGGTATCTATTATGCCGGTCTCTAACTGTATATTAAGGGATTTAACAACCTCCTCTATGGCTTGTAACAGTCTACTCGCATCTAACAACAGGTCATCTATATCTGGGTTAGTATAATGCGACTCCCTATTGATTGGATGGAACCATTCAAGCTCTGCTAACCTGTTTATAGCCTCGGCAGCCTCTCTTCTAGGCAGGATTATACTTACCTTTAAAAGTTTTACTAGCGGCATTATGCTATCACCTACTACTGCTGCTGAGGCTCTAAAGTTTTATGTAATCACTGCCCTAGAATTATGAATACTACTACTAGACCGTATATTGCTATTGATTCTACCATACCTATGAATATGAATACCCTTGACTGTATCTTTGGGTTCTCACTTATCGCTGCAAGTGCAGCAGCTCCAACATAACCTAAGCCCAAACCTGCACCCAATGCTGCTAAACCAAATGCTATTGCAGCACCAAGCATCTGCTCTCCTATAATTTGCTTTGCTGTTTCTTGAGCAAATGCATTACCAGCAAGTACAAACACTGCCAATATTGTTACTATACCTATTGCTATAGTAATGCTCCTATAACTCATTTTGCATATGGTAAATTACACCTATATTTAACTATAACTCATTTTACAAGTAGATTTACAATTATACAATAAATATTAAGATAGCAAAGTATAATTAATATTAATCATTAACTATAAAGATATTAACATAATATAGTGTTAAAATATAATTTATTTTGTATATAAGGGTATAAAAACGAAGATAACCTTGTATCAAACTAATCCTAAGCCTTTAATGCATCCTGCTTTGCTTTGCTTAATGCACTCCTTATCCTTGCTATTATAGTATCTTTCTCTTTACTTAACCTCTCTTCAGCCTCCTTATACAATCTATCTATAGCCTCACTCATACCATTCCCTTCCTCTTCTCTAATGTACTCTTAACCTTCTTAAGCCTAACGAACTCCTCTCTCTCCCTCTCTTCCAGAGCATGACTTATGAACTTTATAGCATGCTCATAGTATGGTATTATTACATACTCCAATGCATTTATAAGCCTCTGTGTCTTCTCTAGCTCCTTAGCTAAACTGAATATGGCATTCTCATACTCTGCTGCCTTGCATATGCCTGGCAATAGATTCTTTATTAATCTTGCGGCCTTGTCAATACTGACATTAGTATCTGCTAAACTATAAGATAATGATACCTTATCATGAGATATAACTTGAAGGGTTGGAACCTTAACATCAACTATCCTCCTAACATTAACATCAACTGCAAGTGATGGAGGCGTTAACGCTGCTATGGACTCCACCGTGCTAGTTCCTAATGTAAGGTAAGCATTCCTAACTGCTTCATAAACATCCTGCAATGGAGCCCATATCTCCTCTCTAGCCTTGCTTGCTTCCTCTATCATCTCATCTATCCTCTTGAGCAAGACCTCTCTCTTATCATCAAGTATCTTATGGACCATCCTTGCTACCTTTAAGGATCTCTTGAACTTTATGAGTTCTATCTTTGTAGGTATTATGCTTCTACTTGAGAATGACATGTTGAACACCTAAAGTTAATGGTTCTCTTACATCATTACTGCTTAGCCTTATAGTACTTCTTTATATGAACCTCTTTTATCTTTGTTAACTCATTCTCTGGGAGAGTTGATAGAACATCCCATGCCCTCCTTAGTGTCTCCTCTAATGTTCTATTCTCATCTGGTTCTTGTCTTAGGAACTGCTGCTCAAATGCATCGCCAAACTCTAAATACTTTAGATCTACTCCTGTTAAACCTGCCTTACCAACTATCTCAGATAATGCCCTAACCTCTTGTGCTCTAGCATAAGCATCATATAACTGATTACTAACCTCCATGTGATCTGCTCTAGTCTTACCCTCACCAACACCATCCTTCATTAACCTACTAAGACTCATTAGCACACCTACTGGCGGGTATATATCTCTCCTGAAGAGATCCCTGCTTAGCACTATCTGACCCTCGGTTATATACCCTGTAAGATCAGGAATTGGATGTGTTATATCATCAGCTGGCATAGAGAGTATAGGCATCTGTGTAATGCTACCTTTAACATTCTTTATCCTACCTGCTCTCTCATATATAGTTGCAAGATCTGTATATAGATAGCCTGGATAACCTTTTCTTCCTGGAACCTCCTCTCTAGCAGCACTTATCTCTCTTAACGCTTCAGCATAGTTTGTCATATCTGTTATTATAACTAGTACATGCATGTTAAGATCGAATGCTAGATACTCTGCTACAGTTAATGCTACTCTAGGTGTTATTATCCTCTCTATTGCAGGATCATCAGCAAGGTTAAGGAATAGAACGCTTCTTCTTAATGCTCCACTCTCCTCTAAACTTCTCTTGAAGTATTGTGCCTCACTATACTGTACACCAACTGCGGCAAAGACCACCGCAAACTCCTCTCCTCTACCTACAACAGTTGCCTGCCTTGCTATTTGAGCAGCAAGTATATTATGGGGCATCCCTGAGCCTGAGAATATTGGCAACTTCTGACCTCTTACTAGGGTTAGCATTCCATCTATAACAGATACACCAGTCTGTATGAAGTCTGATGGATACTCTCTCCTCTCTGGGTTTATAGGGGCGCCATTGACATCTCTAAACTCCTCTGCTATTGGCTCTGGTAGCCCATCTATTGGTCTCCCTAAACCATCGAATATCCTGCCTAATAACTCCTGAGATACTGGTACCTCCATTGTCTTGCCTAAGAATCTTGCCTTTGTACCTTTTATGCTTAGTCCTGTTGTACCCTCAAATACCTGTATTACTGCCTTTCCTTGTCCTACCTCAAGCACCTTTCCTAACCTCTTTATACCATCTATGGTCTCTATCTCAACCAACTCGTCGAATGCTGCTCTACTTACACCCTCTACTATAATCAATGGGCCCTTTATCTCCTGTACCCTTGTATACTCTACTCCTACCTCAACCAACTGCGGGCACCTCCTTGACCGTAGCTGTTGCTAGCTTCTTGAACTCGTTTATCATATCCTCATACAACTCATCTATCTTCCTTATCTCTTCCTCTGGTATCTCGAACTTTGCCTTTATTATCCTAGTTATTATCTGCATGGTTCTTATATCTGCTAATGGTATACCACTCCTTAAAGCCTTCTGTGCCTCTCTATAGAAGCCTACCATAAGCTTTAGTAGCTTGAACTGCTTCATTGGACTACAGTATGTATCAACCTTATCGAATGCTGCTTGTTGGAGCAAGCCTATCTTGATCATTCTTGCTACTTCTAGCACTAACTTCTCCTCATCAGGCAAAGCCTCTGGACCAAGTAATCTTACTATCTCCTTAAGTGTATCCTCCCTTTGGAGTATATAATAGCACTCTTCACGTAGCTTGAACCATTCTTCACTAATATTTCTAGCCCACCACTTTGCTATGCTTGATATGTAACCAGAGTAGCTTATCATCCAGTTTATTGCTGGATAATGCCTAGAGTATGCAAGCCTTGTATCTAGACCCCAGAAGGTCTTTATGAACCTGATAGTATGTGTAGTAACGGGCTCTGTAAAGTCTGCCCCGGAGGGTGATACTGCACCTATAAGTGTTACAGAACCTATACGTTGAGGGGTACCCAATGCTATTCCTCTACCAGCACGTTCATAGAACTCTGCAAGTCTAGATGCTAGATACGATGGATAACCTTCCTCCGCAGGCATTTCCTCAAGCCTGCCACTCATCTCTCTTAAAGCCTCTGCCCACCTGCTTGTGGAGTCAGCAACCAATACTACATCGTAACCCATATCCCTATAATACTCAGCCATTGTAACCCCTGTGTATATGCTAGCCTCCCTTGCTGCTACAGGCATATTGCTGGTATTTGCTACCAGCACTGTACGTTCCATCAATGGTCTACCTGAGCGAGGATCTGTTAGGTGTGGGAACTCTACCAATACCTCAGTCATCTCATTGCCTCTCTCACCACAGCCTATATAAATTACAACCTGTGCATCAGCCCACTTTGCTATCTGATGCATGGTAACAGTCTTACCTGTTCCAAATCCACCTGGTATTGCAGCAGTTCCCCCTTTAGCTACAGGGAATATTGTATCTATAACTCTCTGTCCTGTTATAAGAGGTATCTCTGGGTCTAGTTTTGTTAGTAATGGTCTAGGTCTTCTAACAGGCCAGTAATGGTACATCTTAGCTTCATACCTCTTACCATTATGTTCTAGCACTGCTATAGGATGCTCTATATCATACTCTCCCTCGCCCTCTATTGATATAACTTTGCCTCCAGTGCTATCCGGGGGTAAGAGTATGTGATGCTTTATCAAAGGTGTCTCATCAACCTCTCCTAACTTGCTACCAGGAGGGAGATCATCCCCTACCTTAACGGTAGGTTTGAACCTATACTTCTTCCTCTTATCTACTGGGTCTACTACTATACCTCTTCCTATGAAGGCTCCAGAGATCTTTGCTATCTCATCCAATGGTCTTTGAATACCATCGTATATCCTTCCTATCAACCCTGGTCCAAGTAGAACACTTAAGGGATTACCTGTACCTACAACTGGTTCTCCAGGTTTTAATCCTGATGTTGATTCATACACTTGAATGAAAGCAGTATCTCCAGTAAGCCTTATAACCTCCCCTATCAGCCTTCCTTCTCCAACGTAAACTGTCTCGTACATCTTAGCCTCTGACATACCATCTGCCTTTACTGCTGGTCCACTAATCCACACTATCTTGCCTTTTGCTACCATAGCTTACACCATAAACAGCTTGGCTATATCTTTCTTTAGGAGAGGCTTAAGCCTCTCTATTCTAGTATCCAACGTATTATCTAGTGATACTGAGCCATCTGTTGAACTTACCTTTACCCCTCCTAGGCATTCTATACTATTACCTAGAGCTACCTTGAAGTTATACTTATGTTGGAGTTCAAGTATTATTCTATCAACTAAATCTCTATCCTTATCATTACACTCAATTACGGCATCTACTCCTATAGCATTAAGAGCATCATCTATCAATCTCCTCATCATGCCCTCGTAGGACTCATCATTTCTTATACTATCTATTCTTGCTATAGCATTCTTAAATGCATTATTAACTGCATCCTCAATAAGCATCAACTGCTTGTTCCTTACCATAAGTCTGCTGCTCCCTATTATCTGCCTCTTAAGGTTCTCAGCCTGCTTCTTTGCATTCTCCACTATCTTGTTATACTCTGACTCAATACTCGCTCTAGAGGATCTTAATCTCTCGATAGATTGGGAGTAAGATGATTCTATTTGAGCAATAAGATCATGCTCAACCTGATCCACAACCTTTGTAACTATCTTCTCTAAATTATCCAAAGCTATCTATGCTCATTTAGGAAGGGAATTTTAACTTTACTCTCATTGGGATAATATACGTAAGAAGTTGAATAGATAACCTTTCTCCTCTTTCGATAAACTCATGAAAGCCTCTAATAGTTCTAACTCAGACCTTATGCTAACTGCTAAAGCATTCCTCACCTTATCTATTGTAATAGGGATCATCATGCTTACACTTAGATCATAGTATGAGACATACTCTTTTATTAGCCTTAAAACTAGAGAAGGTGCAATATCTAGCAAGAGAGACATGCCTTCTCTTAACTCATCCTGCTCTATTGAGGCTATACACTCTTTAACTACCTCTATCCTTGAATCTAGTTCATCTAAGCATGCTGCTATAAGCATACCTGCTTGAGTTAGTGCATAGTAGGGTACACCCTCATGCTGTAGTGCTCTAGGACCCCTCTTTGGAGGTAATCTACCCTGTTCCTTTACTATCTCTGCAGGTATAAGGATCTCATCTATGTCTCTGAATACACTAGAGTATATATTCTGCCAACGTGTATTGAACTTCTTTGCTAATGCATGTGCTATTGCTATCCTAGTCCTAGCCTCTGGGTCATGCTCTGATGCCAGATACGCTATTATCTCCCTCTGCCTCTTAACCTCATTACTTATACCCTTCTTGCTCTTTATTGTATCAAATAAGGCTATCTTTATCAAATCATTTACACCTGCTATTAAATAGATGACTTGAACTCCTTCTCTTGCCAACCTGTTACAGAGTACTTGCCATCTACGCTCCATTTTATGCTATTGCTATTACTAGCAAGTTGATCCCATATACCCTCTACTGCTCTACTCCTATTAACCTTTATTGTATCCTTCAATATTAAAGGAGTATTTGGGAGTAGATATTGTGTCTTACCAGTGCCTGTTACTATACCTTCTAGCCTTTCTCCTATAATAGATTCTCCTACTCTTACATTGTTTGCATAGAGGGTATAGTTTATAACTTCTAATACTAGGGTGTTACTTGTAGGATTAAATATACTAAAGGAGATCTCTAAGGCTGCGTTCCTATCGTCTATACTCTTAACTAGAACATTGACCAACCTTATCGATAATTCTTGCCTTGTGATCTGCTGTACAGTAGATTGTTGTAATGATTGTTGTGATGAAGTAAAGTATGTTGCTACTACAAGAACTCCTACTATGGTTGCTACTGCTATTATACCTGCTATAATTACATTCTTACTACCAATATTCATTACAGTATTTAATTGAACGTTCTTCTTTAAATTACTTGCTTTTAGATATTATTAATGCTTATTAGTTAAATTAAAAATTATACTAGTATGCACTACCATGAGGCAGTACAATTAGGACAGGAAAGAGCAAGAAAGGCTCAGTATAGGCTATTCGAGTATACTGGGTTTGCCTTCCTACTTAAGACAGTAAAGCGTGTAAGAGACACATTTGAGCCTGTTGGAGAGGAAGAACTTGTAAAGATAGAGAAGGTTGGTGAGAATGAGTATATAATATGTTTATGTGATGCTGATGGTTACGTTAAAGCCCAAAGTAAACCAATGCAGTATGAGAAGGTTAAGAGCATATATGATAAGATGCTTAATGATGGATTCAAGGAGTTTAAAGGCATTAACAAATGATGAATAGAAGAAATTGTTATTATAGTTGGTTATTATAATTTTGCTTTTTACTTCTATTGGTTCTTTTAACTTCACCATCTCTTATCATCATACACAATCTGTTATCTAATAGTGGAATTGCTATTTGGATACACTGAACCAGTTCATCATTATACAATGTTCTTATCTAATCATCCTTGAGTAGTCATGTTCTCTTAATGCTTAAATATTTAGGTGTACATAAGATGACCATGACAAAGGGTTTCTTTTCAAGTATGTGGCTGATACCAGTGACAAGTTTCTCAGAGATAGCGGTCCGTATATCTCTGATCCCGATTTCTGGTCAAACAAGATAAATGGGACTGAGGATACAGTTCCTATCTAGGCAGTATGTGGTGTTAAGCATAGGCAGAGGATCGAAAAAGGGAGATATTGTCTTCTTCATAACTCAAGCTCGCTACTATCAGAAAGAACTGAAGCCATATCACTTTACTGGAGTGCTAGTATGTTCTTACTACGTGGATAGAGAATCCTTGCCAGAGGCTGACCATATCTCCAAGGATTACATAAGAAGGTACGAACTGAGCTATGTAGACCATATAAGGGATGATATAAGGAATAATAAAGAGCGTACAAAGCAAATCCGAGGGAAGAAGATAATTATCGGGAAACCACATCCTAACATCTCAAGATGGTTTGGTGATACTACTATTGAGGTCAGTTATCTTCTACGTAAGTTTGGGATGCACCGTCAGGCCAAAAATCTTCGACTAAGGAATACATCAATCCCAGAACTTAACCATGAGCAAGCGGTTACTCTTTACAAATATCTGATGAGTAGAACCAAGGGGTCAATTGGCATGGGGGCGTTTCCACCATCTTCAAACGGGAAGTCCTGCAAGTCATGTCATCGTTAGCTGAAAGATTGGTTAGATGTAATTTAAAAGTCTACAAACATTTTATCGATTAATGGATTCTGTTAACTTAAGGATGATTAGATAAGTTAAAAGAGCCTTCTATGCAAGAGTATATTTATAAGGCCTTATACTCTCATCTCTCTTAACATAACCCATATCGTATAAGCGTTTCATCAATCTTGCTGTATGCTCCCTACTCTTACCTATTGCTCGCTCTATATCCCTTGATGTCTTTGGTCCATCGGCAAGTAAACGCATTATCTCCTTTATTATATCGTTATTGCCTTTACCATTACCTATTTTAGCCTTAGACTGTGAACTATTTACATTTAGTATAGGTAAGCATGAGTAGTTACTGCTAGTAACTGTAGTATCGTTATTATTATTGTCATTACCATCAACTATATCCCTATTATCTACTATAGAACCTGTCATCTTACCTATCATTGAACCATGATCTGCTTGTGATATCCATGCTCTAGTGTTGATCAGTTGTGATAACCTTACATCTATCACATCAATCCTTGCCATCATATCTGCCATTACAGATTCATATGTATCTAGCATAGAGAATAATGCTTTATATTTACTCTTATTTATTAGAGATGTTACAGTCATGCCTAGCAGGTATGATGTGATAATAACTATCATGCTATCTATGCTGTAATCCATGATCACACTACTTGCATCACTACTATATCACATAGTGCAGCAAATATATTTGATAACATACTATAATTGATTTGATTATGCAATTGCGTATCATTATAATACTGTATCCTTACCTATCTGCTTAACCAACTCCTGTATAACACTTATCACAACCTCTATATCAGCATCATCCATATCACGTGATGATATAATGCTGATCTGTTCCATGAGTTGTTGCATCACACGCAACCTCTTCTCATCTAAGGCACCTATTGCAACAAGTAACAATATGCTATAGAGTACAGACTCGACCTTACTCCTACTCTGCCCTAATAATCTGTAGTATGCGCCTCTACTTCTATCCTTAGCACTGTATCCATAACCTTTGCTCATAGTCTTTCTTGTATAAATAATCTCAAATTGACCTTTGCTAATTAAAGATCTTTCAAGTAAGAACCTTACTAATCTATTATATTTGAAATCTTTTATATCCATTAAGCTATCCATATATGTATAGCTAAGAGTAGATATAAAGGTAAGGTTACCATATAAGATGAAGATGGGTATAGGTAGAGTAGAGAGTAGATTGGTAGAGTTATCAAGACAGAGGCCTCTATGCTTCATACTTATAGATTCTGAGTCATTAGAGAGCAATACTGCTGCTAACCTTGCTAGAAAGGCAGAGATTTTAGGTGCTGATGCTGTACTTGTTGGCGGATCGTCTGTTATAGACCAGATAGAGTTGGACAACGTAGTTGCAGCAATAAAGGCTAACATAAGCATACCAGTCATACTCTTCCCTGGTAATATAACAGGTATATCAGCAAGAGCAGATGCTATACTCTTCAGCTCCTTATTAAACTCAGAGAACCCATATTTCATAACCCAAGCCCAAGCATTAGGCGCATTATATGTAAAGAAGTACAAGTTAGAGGCTATACCTATGGGCTATCTAGTCATAGGAGAGGGTAGCTCTGTATGGTTTGTAGGTAGGGCTCGAGGAGTACCAGCGGATAAACCAAAGCTTGCTGTTATGCATGCCTTGGCAGCACAGTACATGGGTATGAGAGCATTATACTTGGAGGCTGGATCTGGAGTTAACTCATCTGTTAAACCAGAGATGGTCAATGCAGTAAGGGCTAACTTTGAAGGATTGCTTATAGTTGGAGGAGGTATAAAGGATAGAGAGACTGCTGTTAGCATAGCATGTGCAGGAGCTGATGTTGTAGTTATAGGAACTCTATTTGAGAGAGGAGAGTATGATATAGTAGGTGAGATAATAGATGGTTTGAGAAGTATCAAAAGGAGTTAATTTTTATATTGCTTTTATTATTTTATGTCATGCGCTGTATAGTATGTGATATGAACTTTGCATTCGAGAAAGGCAAGGGCATAAGCTTTAGGAATAAGCCTATATGTGATGAGTGTCTCTTGAGTCTAACCGTAGTATTTCTAGATAAGTATAAGGAAGGGATAAAGAGATATCTAAAGCAAGAGATAAAGTTAGAACATTACAACAATATCTAATGATTCTAAAAACATTTAACTAATTATTTTAATAATTCATACTTTATAATTTGACAGGTAAATAAATGAATAAATCTGCTGCATTAAATTCTTACTAACGATACATAATCATATGC